>DASTTD010000278.1:0-2437 GCA_035760325.1 Gemmatimonadaceae bacterium | reverse complement strand
GCTCCTGTTGCGCTCCACTCTCAGCCTCGCGATCTGCACCAGCACCAGCTCGAGATCCTCGAGCAGACCGCGCAGCTTCGGATCCTGCGCCGCCGGAGAATCCATCAGCAGCCGGGTGGTCACGAGAAGATCCGAGGCCTTGCCGGCGAACCGCGCATCGCTCTGGTCGTCCGCGCCAGCGGCGGGGAGCGAGATGAGAAGCGCGGCAGTTTGTCCCAGGTACTGGTTCGCCTGCTCACGATACGCATCGACTTCCGGCGAGACGCTCGCTTCCAGCCCGGGATCCCGGGTTGCGACCGCCGTGGAGGTACCTTGTTGCGCCGGATTTGCTCCGGTGGGGAGACCACGTCCGATCCCGATGCCCAGAACGAGCGTCGCAGCCGCGGCGAGCCAGGGCGCCAGGGATCTGGCGCGCGAGCTGATCGGCGTCGCCGCGCGCGACTTGAAGTGCTCAGCCTCGATCACCGCCCACATCTCCTCGAGCGGCGGCGGCGGCGGATCGTTGAAGTCGCGCGGAAGCGCCCCAAGCAGCTCGTCGATTCGTTTTTCTTCCATGTTACCCCCTTCCCCCTACTCCCTGAATGCGGCGAGATCCTGCCGCAGCTGCGCCCTCGCGGCGGACAGCCTGCTCTTCGACGTACCCTCGGGAACTCCGAGAATGCCGGCGATCTCCGCGTGCGTGTATCCCTCGATGTCGTGCATGATCAGCGTCGTTCTGTAAACCTCTGACAGTCGGTCCATCGCCCTCGCAATGCAATCCTTCAGATCCGGGTCCGATTCGGGAGCCGTCACCTCGATCGATCTGGCCTCGTCGAGAGTCACTTCGCGCCCGAAACGGTGGTCGCTCCGCCTCGCATTCGAGACCACCGTCACCACGATCCGGTGCAGCCACGTTCCGAACGCCGCGTCGCCACGAAACTGGGAAAGCCTGCTGAACGCCCTTATGAAAGTGTCCTGAGTAACCTCGCGAGCTTTCTCGGCGTCCCCGCTCAGCCGATAGGCGAGCGAGTACACGCGCGGCGCGTGCGTGTCGTACAGCGCACGCCCGGCCAGCCGATCTCCCGCAATGACCCGGGCGATGAGCTGTTGTTCGTTCACGCGGTAGTCTGATCTACCGCCGTTCCGTGTCGCGACATTTGCTAACGGGTTCGACACGTAGTTCGCATGGATAGTTCGGGTTTGCACTTGAGGGCGGCGTGAAAAGGCGACTGACGGGCTGGTAGCTGCCAGGCTGAAAGCTACCGGCCACCTGGCTTACGACCGCTGCGACCGCACCAGCGCGATGAAAGGAACTGCAGTTGCTCTTGCCCTGCATCGCGCTTGGACGGTCGTGCGGTAGTACACCCGGTAGCTGGCGGCTTTCAGGCGGGCAGCTACCAGCCCGTCAGTCGCCGTTGCAGTTGTAGTTGGTTATTTCGCCCCGCGCCTATCCACGAGCCCCGGCTCGATGGACATGCGAAGATCATACGGCACCACGGGAACAGAAAAATCCGCGCTCCGGTTCCACCCCAGCGACCGCACCCGCACCCGGATCTTCGCCTCCTGCGCCTCCGCCGGATCCCCGAACGGAGTCTTACGCCACCGGTAGCTCTCGCGCAGGATCTGTGAGGTGATCCGGAGACTCGCCATCGATGCGTGAGTGGTGAGCGTAACCAGCGCCCCTCCACCTTCGCGCGCCGCGCGAGAGAGACGCACCGTCTCGGTGCCTTCCGGCTCGATGCCGGCAATCACCACCAGCGCGAACCCTCCCGAGCGCAGCAGCTCCTCCGCGCCCCTCAGCCCGTGCTTTCTGCTGCGCGGGCGAACCAGGATCGGACCCTCCTCCCAGAACGGACCAGCGACCGTGCCGAGCCCATCGATCCAGACCGCCCGTTCTCCTCCGGCAACGGTCGTATGACAGGCGGCCCTCAGAACAGCGCTGGCTCCGCCCTGTGGCATCCATACAGTGAGTCGCCCCCGGGGAAGACCTCGCCCGGGAAGAATCTCGTCGAGCACTTCGATTCCCGTCGCAACCGGCTCGGCCGTCCGGTGGGTAACCGGAGTCGCATCGGGAAAACGATGCTCGATGAGTGCTCGGAGGGCGGCGTTGCGTTCGGACATTTACCTGCTAGCATATCCCGAACATATCCCGAAAGCAAGAAGAGTACCTTCGCGGCTCGGTTTGTGTACTACGTGAGTGATGAAGTCTCCGCCATCCGGCCGTCCAACCCACATTTGATCAATGCGTCACCCTTCAATCTTCGAAAAATCCGTTTCTGTGCTGTTTACAGTGGCTCTGGCCAGCGCGATTTCCGGCTGCGCCGCCAGCCGGGACGCGGGCGCGACCCCGTCCGACGACGTAGTTCCACCCGGCGGCCAGCAGGAGCGGTCGAGCGCGACCGCGGCGGAAACCACGCTGGCTAGTGCGACCTCGACGCCGACGGTCACGACGCCGACG
>DASTTD010000277.1:0-2946 GCA_035760325.1 Gemmatimonadaceae bacterium | reverse complement strand
TTCGGCCTTGTTCGGGTCCTGGCCTGACCCACCGGAATTTCTGAATGCATCGACGACCTTCAGCCGCTTCAGCATCTGCTTCTTGCGGTGCTGCGATCCCTCGTCGACGAGACCCGCGCGAAGCTCCTCGGCGACCTTGTGGACGTCGATTCTCCTCAGCAGCTCGCGTACGGCTGGCGCGCCAATGTCCGCCAGGAATGCGTTATCGCCTTCTTCCTTGGCTTTCTGCCGGAGGTAGAAGTACTCGTCCTCGGTGAGGAGCGTATTCGCCTCGATCGGCTTGCCCGGACCCTCGGGAATTTCGGCGTTCTCCGGGACGAACTCCTGCTTGCCCGGATCGATGACGACGTAGTTCGAGTAGTAGATGACCTTCTCGAGATCACGAAGCGTCAGGTCGACGAGATTGCCCATTGGGCTGGGCAGAGTCTTGAAGAACCAGATGTGCGCGACGGGTACGGCGAGCTCGATGTGACCCATGCGCTCGCGGCGTACGCGGCTCAGGGTGACTTCGACGCCGCAGCGATCGCAGATGACGCCGCGATAACGAATGCGCTTGTACTTGCCGCAATGGCATTCCCAGTCCTTTACGGGACCGAAGATGCGCTCGCAGAACAGGCCGTCCTTTTCCGGCTTGAACGAGCGGTAGTTGATGGTCTCGGGCTTGAGCACCTCGCCCCACGACCACCACGTGCGGAGGCCGGCCATCTCGAGCCGCTCGCGCTCCTTTGAATCCTTCGGGCCGCGCATCTCTTCCGGAGAAGCGATGCGGACCTGGATGTAATCGAATGAAGACGCGCGCGTCTCGCGCGTGCTGCGGAAATCAATCATGAATTACTCCTCGCTCCCGTTGCCGTTTCTGGAGCCGACATTGCCAAGGCCATAACCGCTGGTCGCATTCGCTCCCATGGTGACGTGGATTCCGAGCGCCTTCAGCTCCTGAACGAGCACGTTGAAGGATTCCGGGATTCCAGGCTCGGGAAGGTTCTGGCCCTTCACGATCGCCTCGTAAACTCTGCTGCGTCCGTTCACATCGTCCGACTTGACGGTGAGAATCTCCTGCAGGCAGTGCGCGGCGCCGTAAGCCTCGAGCGCCCACACCTCCATCTCTCCGAAACGCTGGCCGCCGAACTGCGCCTTTCCGGCGAGCGGCTGCTGCGTGACGAGTGAGTACGGTCCAATGCTGCGCGCGTGGATCTTGTCGTCCACCAGGTGCGACAGCTTGAGCATGTAGATCTCGCCGACGGTGACCGGGTTCGAGAACATTTCCCCGGTGCGGCCATCGCGCAGTCGCACCTTTCCACCCGCCGAGATGCCGGCGAGGCGCATCAGCTCGAGAGCCGCCGCGTCGACGTCGACATCGGACTTCTTCGCGCCGAGAGCCGCGGCGAGCGCCGGCAGCTCCTGACCCGCCAGCACCGAAGCCGGATCGGGATTTCTCCTTTTCTCGATCGTGGCGGCGGCCGCCTTGTACTGCGCGCGCGCGGTCGGCTCGTACTCCTCGTCGCCGGCCGCCTGGCTATGAAAGGCGAGCTGATTGTCGATCTCCGCGGTATCGCGATCGGCGAGCTCACGTGCAGCCGCCGAAACGAAGTCGCGGATTCTGTTGTACACATCGCGGGTGCCCGCTGACACACCGCGGGCGGACAGCGCGTCCAGCGTCGCATCCGCCAGCAGCTCCACGCGATCACCGGGGGTGACGCCGATCGATATATCGGAGACGATGCCGCGGATCTCTTCGTCCGAGATCGTGACACCGGGAACCTTGAGATCGAGGGCGTTACGCACCCACGTGACGGCGGCGAGCTTGAGCAGCAAGCCGATCTCACGCTCGTGCGCTCCCTGGAAAACAGGAGTCTTGGCGTAGAATCCGAGCAGCTTCGCCGCCCAGCCAAGGTGCGTCTCCAGGATCTGACCGACGTTCATGCGGCTCGGAACGCCGAGCGGGTTGAGAACGATGTCGACCGGGCGTCCGTCGGGAAGGAAAGGCATGTCCTCCTCGGGAACGATGCGGGCAACGATGCCCTTGTTGCCGTGGCGTCCGGCCATCTTGTCGCCGACCGAGACCTTGCGCTTCTCGGCCATGTAAACCTTCACGAGCTGAATGACGCCCGGCGGGAGCTCGTCGGGCTGCAGAACGCGGTCGATGCGCTCTTCCGCCTTCTCCTCGAGCTTCGCCTTTTCGTCGTTCGCCAGGTCAATGATTGCACGCACCCGCTCATTTACCTTCTTGTCTTCGACGCGGAATGTCTTGAGATCGAGGCTCGAGATCTTGAGATCCCTGAGCATCTGAGCGTTCAGCCTGGTTCCGGCGGGTATCGCTTCCTCGACAGTTCCGGACTTGAGCGCCAGCGATACCGACTGACCCTCGAGCAGCTCCACCAGCTCGGCGTCGCGAACTTCGTTGACGCGGATCTTCTCCTCGCCCTCGAGCCTGCGAATGTCGCCGATTCTCTCGCCGCGATCCTTCTCGACGACCTGGTCTTCGATGCGCGAGAAGATCTTGACGTCGATGACGACGCCTTCCATTCCCGGCGGGACCTTGAGCGACGAATCCTTCACGTCCTTGGCTTTCTCGCCGAAGATCGCGGTCAGCAGCTTCTCTTCAGGAGACAGCTCGGTCTCGCCTTTCGGCGTGATCTTGCCGACGAGGATGTCGCCCGGCTTGACGTGCGCGCCAATGCGGACGATTCCGCGCTCGTCGAGGTCCGCCAGCGCTTCCTCGGCGACGTTCGGAATTTCACGGGTGATCTCTTCCTGGCCGCGCTTGGTGTCGCGCACGTGCAGCTCGAGCTCCTGGATGTGGATCGACGAGTAGACGTCGTCCTTCACCAGTCTCTCGGACAGCACGATCGCGTCCTCGAAGTTGTGTCCGTACCACGGCATGAACGCCACGGTAACGTTGGCTCCGAGTGCAAGCTGCCCGAACTCGGTCGAGGCGCCGTCGGC
>DASTTD010000276.1:0-4880 GCA_035760325.1 Gemmatimonadaceae bacterium | reverse complement strand
CTTTCTGGAATTTCCCGGCGTGGAGGATCGCTATCCGCCCAAGCTCGAGCACCCCAACCGCGACATCGTCCCCCTCGGGGCGGTGCCAATTCACGCCGAGACACCGGATCCGGGAACCGGACTTACGGCGTTCAATGGCCTCGGCGGGTTCAACTCGGCCAACGAATACGAGATTCATCTCACCGGCAGCGATCTCCCGCCGGCTCCGTGGGTCAACGTCGTCGGCAATCCCACCGGCGGCTTCTTCGTCAGCGAGGGCGGCAGCGGCGTAACCTGGGCGGGGAACAGCTTCTTTTACCGGCTTACGCCCTGGCACAACGATCCCGTTCGCGATCCGTCGAGCGATTGTGTGTTTCTGCGCGACGACGAGAACGGAGATCTATGGACCGCGGCCCCGCTTCCGATACGCGAGCCGACGCCCTATCGGGTGCGGCATGGCGCGGGCTATTCCGTGTTCGACCACGAGCACAAGGGTATCGCCACCTCGCTGCGTCTGGGCGTCGATCCCGCCGATCCCGTAAAGATCAGCATTCTCACCCTCCGCAACGACGCCGCGACGCGGAAGAAGCTCACCCTCACCTGGTATCTCGAGTGGGTGCTTGGCGTCACGCGCGATCAGACGCAGCACCAGGTGCGAACGAGCTTCGACGAACGAACGCAGTCAATGCTCGCCCGAAATTACTTCGACGAGCAATTCGCCGAGTACGTGGCGTTCGCATCGATCAGTGAGAAGGTCGCCTACTATACGGCCGACAGGCGCGAGTTCCTCGGCCGCAACGGGACAATCTCCAGTCCCGCGGCCCTGGAGCGCGCGGGTCTGTCCGGCGCGATCGGGGCGACCATTGATCCGTGCTGCGCGCTCCAGGTGGCCGTGACGCTGGAGCCCGGAGAGACGCGCGACGTCGTGATGCTGCTCGGGGCGGGGGAAACCGAGACAGCTTCGCGAGCGATTCTGGAGCGGCTCCGGAAGCCGGGCGCGGCTCGCGGCTCGCTGGAAGCAAACACCAGAAGCTGGGAACAGCGACTGACGACGATCACAGTGAAAACTCCGGAGCCGACGTTCGATCTGATGGTGAACCGCTGGTCGCTCTATCAGGCGCTCTCATGCCGCATGTGGGCACGCTCGGCGCTCTATCAGTCGAGCGGGGCGTACGGCTTCAGGGACCAGCTACAGGATGTGATGGCTTTCGTGTACGCCGATCCGCGGGTCGCGCGCGAGCAGATCCTGCGTGCGGCGTCCAGGCAATTCGTCGAGGGCGATGTCCAGCATTGGTGGCACCCACAGAGCGGTCGCGGCGTGCGAACGCGGTTTGCCGACGATCTGGTCTGGCTTCCCTACGTCGTCGATCACTATGTCAGCGTCACGGGCGACACGGAGATTCTCGACATCGAAGTTCCGTACATCACGATGCGACCGCTGAATCCGGACGAGCACGAGGTGTACGAGCTGCCTCAGCCCGCGGCCGAAACCGGAACCGTGTACGATCACTGCGCGCGGGCGCTGCGGCGGGCCTGCACCAGGGGCAGTCACGGCCTCCCGCTGATCGGAAGCGGAGACTGGAACGACGGCATGAACCGCGTCGGAATCGAAGGAAAGGGAGAAAGCGTCTGGCTCGCCTGGTTTCTGATTACGACAGTGAGGAAATTCGCGCTGCACGCCGAAGGGCGCGGGGACTCCGCGCTCGCGGGCGATCTGCTGCGCATAGCCGACGACTACGTAGATGCCGTCGAGAGCTCCGCGTGGGACGGAGAGTGGTATCGCCGCGCGTACTTCGACGATGGATCGCCGCTGGGCTCGCGGACGAGCGACGAGTGCAAGATCGATTCGATCGCGCAGAGCTGGAGCGTGATATCGGGCGCCGGCGACCCCGGCCGGTCGGCGATCGCCATGGCCTCACTGAACCGGTACCTCGTCAACGAAGACGCGGGCATCATCCTTCTGCTCACCCCGCCGTTCGACAAGACGACGCATGACCCGGGCTATATCCAGGGATACCTGCCCGGCGTGCGCGAGAACGGCGCACAGTATACGCACGCCGCGCTATGGACAGTGCTGGCGACGGCGCTGCAGGGCGACGGCGACAGGGCGCTGGAGCTGTACCAGATGATCAATCCGGTGAGCCACTCGGATTCTCCGGAGGCCGTCGATACCTACAAGGTGGAGCCGTACGTCGTCGCGGCGGACATCTATACCGCCAAAGGTCACCTCGGGCGCGGCGGGTGGACCTGGTACACTGGTTCGGCGAGCTGGATGTACCGCATTGGGCTCGAATCGATTCTCGGCTTCAAGCTGCGGGGGGATACGTTGTTCATCGAGCCTTGCGTCCCCGCGAGCTGGAAGAAATTCTCCATCGATTACCGGTTCGGCGCGGCGACGTACGCGATCACGGTGACCAATTCCGATGGTGTGGAGCGTGGAAGCGCCGAGCTCACCCTCGACGGCAGCCCGGTGGAGAGCGGGATTCCGCTGATCGATGACGGCAGGCGGCACGACGTCACTGCTTTGCTGCGGCCTTCTTCCGCCTTGACTCAGAACCAGCCGGCTGCAGTCCAACGATAGCGGGACCATTCACAACGTTGCCATACGGATCGAAGCGCGAGCCGTGGCAGGGGCAATCCCAGGTTTTCTCGGTCTTGTTCCAGTCGACGATGCAGTAGAGATGGGGGCAGATCGCGGATCTGGCGTGAATGGTTCCCTCCTTGTCCCGATAAACCGCGACCTTCCCTCTGCCTCGTCCGACTACCGCGCCTTCGCCGGCCGCGATCTCGCGGTAATCGTCGACATCGCCGTCCGTGAAGTAATCCCTGTACTGCTCGGCGACGTTCGCGTTTTCCTTCAGGTATTCCCGAGCGGACCGCAGCTTTACGCGTGACGGGTCGTAAAGGCCGCTCCACTCGTGCTTCCGGCCCTGGACCAGCTCGTTGAGAATTATGCCGGCGATGGTGCCGTGCGTCATCCCGTTGCCGGAGTCACCGGTCGCGATGTAAATGTGCTCATCGGCGCCGGGGTTCTTGCCGATGTACGCGAGGAAATCCACGGGCTCCATTATCTGGCCGGACCACCGGTAATCAATGCTCTCGATCATGGGAAAGCGCTCTCTCGCCCATTCCTCGAGGCAGCGGAACGGTTCCTGGTAGTCCTCCTTTTCCGGCTGACCCGTCTTGTGGTCTTCGCCTCCCACGATGAGGATCTCGTGATCCGTCTCCTGTCCGGACGCGTCCTCTATTGCCTGGAGCCGTATGTAGTGATACGGATCCGGCGTGTCCCAGTACAACCCATGAGGAATCGATCCCTTCGGGACACGGGCTCCGATCACGTACGTGCGATAGGCTGACTGCTTGCTGTGGATGATGAGCCAGTCGTTGACGGGCGTGTTCGTGCAGACGACGATGTTGTCGGCACTGATCACGTATCCGTCGGTCGTCGTGATCCGCGCTGGAATGCCGTCCACGATCTTTTCGGCATGCACGCCCGAGTAGATCTTCCCGCCATCGCGGAGGATGGCGCGCGCGAGCCCCTTCAGATACTTGAGCGGATGAAAGGTCGCCTGGCGTGGAAACCGCAGCGCCACGCCGGTATCCCAGAAGTCGAGAGGAGCACGCTCGACCAGCTCGGTGTCGGTGAGTCCGGCGCGGCGGGCTGCTTCGAGCTCGCGCTCGAGGTCCTTTCGTTTGGAGTCTCCCCCGAGAAACAGGTAGCCATCGACGCGCTCGAATTCGCAATCGATGTCTTCCATCGATGCTATCGTTTCGATTCTATGAATTGCGGCCGTGTGGCTTTCGGCGGCAATGCGCGCGCCTTCGCGCCCGTGCAGTCTCTCGAGGTTGTAATACCGGTCGTCCAGCGCCGCGGTGAGGTGCGCGGTCGTGCGTCCGGTCTCCCCGCATCCGATCGGGCCGTCATCGATGAGCACGACGGCGCGGCCCGCCCGCGCCAGCAGATAAGCCGTAGTCATGCCGGCGATTCCCGCCCCGATTACGCAGACGTTGACGCGGAGGTCCTGAGTAAGTGATTGGAACTGCGGGACTTCGGTAGTACCCATCCAGACGGAGGTCGTGTGACCTGAGTCGCAGCGCATAGATGATCTCTAGACCGGGGGGTTTGGTGCGGGTGTCGTGGGGAGAGGCCCATGGCGCATAGGATATGCCATGTTCCTTGGACGGACTGCGGACTGCGGACCTACTGCGGACTAAAGACCAGGTGCTATTTCGGACTGCTGACTAATTGCGGACTACGGACTAATTGCGGACTACGGACTAACTGCGGACTACGGACTAACTTCGGGCTACGAACCAACTACCGAGTTAACCGTGGTCTGGCGTGGTTCTCTCGATGATGAGCGACGACCGCCCATCCTTCTTGGTGTGCTTGACTGACAGAGTATCCCCCTCCCGCGCACCGTCGGGCAGCATCCACACGGGCACCGGCGTCACCATCCTTCCGTCAATCTCCACTGATGCCGAGCCATCTTCGACGACTTCAACCACCCATGTATGCTCGGTGCGTTTGTTCATCCCCGTTCCTCGTTGGTGACCGACGTAATGTTTCCTCAGCTCGCGACACTACGAACGGTTTACGGATGGCGAACCGATTGTACAGTTCGGACAACCCCCAGCCAGTTAGTCCGCAGTCCGTAGTCCGCAGTTAGTCAGCAGTCCGCACTAGCACCTGGTCTTTAGTCCGCAGTAGGTCCGCAGTCCGTAGTCAAGCAACGATGTGCCGGAGCACCGCTCTTACGGGCGCAGCGTCGAGCGCCATGAGCTTGAGCGGGAAGGCCATCAGCTCGTACATGCTCGGCGTGATTCTGCGCAGATCGAGGTTCTCGAGGATCGCGCCGTTTCCGGCGAACAGCATGTGGTGCACGGGAAGATTCCGGCTG
>DASTTD010000275.1:0-4788 GCA_035760325.1 Gemmatimonadaceae bacterium | reverse complement strand
ATGGTCGGCAGCCCCCCGCCATCTCTGACGAACCTGCCGCCTCCCGCGTTCAGGTAGAGTCTATCCTGTAACAGAGGGGAACTCGGAGTCAGGTGATACCCCCCGCTCGCCACATACAAGTCCTGGAGTCCGTCTCCGTTGGCATCGAAGAAGCTGGCGCCCCAGTCCTCATACTCCCTGTCAGCTTGCCAGGGTTGCTCCTGCGTGGATTCGACGAAGCTGCCGTCGTTTTGCTGAATGAACAGCCTGGCCGGGAGGCCTGATCCGCCGCCGATGAAGACATCGTCGAGGCCGTCGCTGTCTACGTCTCCCGCCGCGACTGAAGGGCCCTGTCTGGACACCATGTAGGGCAGGAGCGGCTGGAGGTTGTAGTCCACCTCCGTCGCTGACCGATGCCTGTACACCAGTCCTCGAGCAGCCAATCGCTCGAAGAGCCTGTTTCCGGTCGGAGCAAACTCGAGGGAGCGAAGGGGAGGCGAGGTGCCAGGGACGTTGATTCCCGTCGCGGGCGCCTGCTTCACCACCAGCCTTCGATCGACGTCCAGGTTTGTCAGCAGTTGATAACGCCCATCCGGCCACTCGATTTCCAGGCTGTCCACCAGGCGCGCACGTCCCAGCCCGAAATGCGCCCAGTCGTCCATCGTGGACATGTAGCCCCTGTACGGCGTGTAATAGACGTACTGCTTCTGTCCACCCGCCGTGAGAATCAGCTTGGATCCAATGGCGCCCTGGGGTGATTCTCCCTCCAGTTTGACGTCCAGATAGTGTTGAGGGTCGTCGGCGGGCGCGACGTTACGATAGATGAACGCCGGGGCGTCGATGTTGTTTACGACGAGGTCGAGCCTGCCGTCTCTATCGAGGTCGGCGTAGGCGGCGCCGTACGAATAGCCCGGATGGTCCATTCCCCACGCTTTGGTCTTGTCGCTAAAAGTCAGATCCCCGGCATTTCGGAAGACATAGTTCGATTCCTCGTATCCAGGGAGCGTGTTCAGGAGTTCCAGTCGTGCCCGGCGGGAAGCCGCGTTGTTACGGCGGCGCAGCGGGAACATTGCCTTCTGGTAATCCAGATCATTGACCGCTTTCGGATAACCGTTGCTGATGAAGATGTCCTTGAACCCGTCATTGTCGAAGTCGGCAAACAGCGCACTCCAGCTCCAATCGGTGTGTGCGACACCGGCGAGCCGGCCTATCTCGCTGAAGATCACATCCCCGTCGTTCGTGATGCCGTTGCTGAGCTGCAGAGAGTTGGCTGAGTAGTCGTCCCGGAATCCCCGGCTGCGCGATTCGACGAGAGTTCCGTACGTCGTGAACCCGCTCATTCTTTTTCGCCGGTTCAGCTCCGGCGGCATCATGTCGACCTGGAGAATGTCGGGCCGGCCATCATTGTTGAAGTCGGCGATGTCCACACCCATGCCGGCCGCGCTCGTATGCTTGAGCCACCTGGCTGCTTTATCGGTGAATGTTCCGTCTCCGTTGTTGACGTACAGGACGTCGTTCGGAATGCCGTCATTGGAGACATAGATGTCAGGCCAGCCATCTCCGTTCAGGTCATTGACCACGGCACCCAGCCCGTAGCCGGCATCGCGCAGGATGCCAGCTTGGCCGGACACGTTGGCGAAAGCCCCTGCTTTCCCTCCGTGACAATTATTTCGGTACAGCTGGTTGTAGCTGTCGGGCGTCTGCCCGCGTATGCCCGTCGGGTGGTTTTCCACCCCACGCGAAAAATCCTGGGGCGAATTGTTGAGCAGAAAGAGGTCGAGGCATCCATCCCTGTTGTAATCCAGAAAGACACCGTGCGTCGTGAAGCCGGTGTCGGCGATGCCGTACCGAGCGGCAGCCTCGGTGAAAGTCCGATCCCCGTTATTGATGAACAGAAGGTTCGCCCGTTGCTCCGGCCTGGACCATTCGGGGCCGGAAACGGAGATGTAGATGTCTATATAGCCGTCGTCATTGATGTCGGCCATCGTGGCACCCGTCGCCCAGCGGTTCGTGCTCACACGCGCCTGCGTGGTGATGTCATCGAAGCGCATCTGGCCTTTGTTCAGGTACAGACGGCTCGATACCATGTTGCCGGTGAAGAAAAGGTCGGACAGCCCGTCGTTATCGATGTCTCCGATGGCTACTCCGGCGCCGTTATAGATGTAGACATCGGTCTGAACATTCACGGAGTCATTGGTGGTGATGGTGTTCGCGAAGGTCACACCGGTTCGTTTCGGGTCGAGCAGCTCGAAGAGCTGCCCATCGCGGTCTCCCGCGTCGCAACCGGCGAGGAGGAGAAAGGCGAAAAACGGGACGGCTATGACGGCTCGCCGAATGGCGGGTCGGGGACGTTGCAGCACGGATGACAGTATAGCCGTTCTACATCAGCGAGGCGATACGGTCCGCTTCACGATCCGAGTGTTGTACTCCCGGCGATAACGCTGGTGGGCGGGGGTGTTCGGGTAGGCGTCTCCCGTTTGATACGGATATGAACGCGCACCATGGAACGGCAAAGGGTCGACCGTCGTGCCGAACGCGGTGTTCAGGTCGGAATCCTTGATCCAGCCGTCGGTGTAGAGCAGGAAATCGCGCTTCCACCCCCGGGGCAGAGATTCCGCCGAACGCGCATCGAACTGAATGGTAGCCTCGTCACCAGGGCCCATGATGATGTACATGTCATCCGCACTCCTGAGCAGGGGAAGGACGCTCCCATACCGGGTGAATGCGCCGTAGATCGGGCGCCATGGTGATTCCTTCTCTACATCATCGTAGGCGAACCAGTACGGGCCGTACCTCCCGCCCTTCCGATACGTCCGGGAGAAACCGCGATAGTGAAGATCGGCCGCTACAGGGGTCAGCGTCGTGATCCGCACCGGATTGTCCGGCAGCGCGCGGCTTACGAATGCCTGGTCCCAGTAGATCTGCATGCTGGTGCGAAGGCGCACCCGATGATCCGCGGTCGGAAACTTCCCGGCCAGATCGATCACCATTGTCTTGTCTTTCCCGGATGGAAAGCCAATGCTCGCGATTGCCGTCTCCCATTCACCCCTCGCGTTCATGATCTCCATTGACGGAGGAGCGACCTTGACGGAAGGCTGCTGTGACAGCGCGACGTTGATGCTGGCGTCGGTCGGGTAGATCCAGCCGCGGAGAAACAGGAAAGTGCCGGGTTTGCCCGCGAACGGCCCGAGGTCCATGACGAGATCGTGCTCGCGGACGACGCCCTGATACGCGGAGGGCTCGAGGTTGGAGACGTACACATCGTCATGCTCGCGCAGGGCAGGCAGGACATCGTTGCCCCGTTCATCAGTGGCGGAGAGCGGCGGCGACCGCCGCGCGACCTGAAAGAGCTCGAGATTCACGGGACCAGGCGGCACGAACCTCTCGTCCACGAACACATCGACGGAATCCGGATGGTCTATCGCAATCAGCTTCACCTCGTCCGCGTACGCGGTTTCCCACAGCTCCTCGGTCAGCTGGAGGATGTAGCGTCCGTCACGGGGTTTGAGCGCATCACCCGGTATGCGCACGTATTCCTGTGACGCGCCGGCCGGCGCAAAGGCGCCGGTGCTCCCCATCAACCCGAGCGGCATCCCCAGCGCACTCCGCCACATCGCATCCGTAACGAATCGAAAGCGCTCACCGTCCCAGGTATAAGCGAACGCGCAGGAACCCTTGAGCATCTCCCGCTCGACGACGTCCGCGTCCGTTCCCGGGAGGTACACGGTCTGGGGAACTCCGTTCGGCCACTCCACTCGCAGCACGTCCGCCTTGAGGTGGGGGCCGAGGCCAAAGTGGGTGGTGCGGCCTGTGGCGAAGCGCGTCTGATAAATGTTCCCGGCTCGAAGCTCGAGCCATGCGCCGATGCCGAATGCGTTGTTCTTCCCGCTCCCTGTGCGCAGACCCTTGAGCTCTACTTTCACGGCGAGCCTGCTGTTGCCGAAATCATTGCGCAACAACCTCGTCCCCCCGGCGGCGTCGATCACGAAGAAGTCCTGATCGCCGTCATCGTCGACATCCGTTACCGCGACCGCCGAAGCTCCCGCGGTCCTCACGGAAGCGGGGATGAGGGTCGAGCGCTCGACGAATCTTCCGCTGCCGTCGTTGCGAAAGAGAAACACTCCGGCTCCTCTCGTCGCGGCGTTGACTGGCATCCCCGCGACGAGGAGATCGAGCCAGCCATCGTTGTCGTAGTCGACGAACGTCGCTGCCCGTCCCGCGGCGCCGCGCAACGCCCGCAGCGCGGGTGCCGACCGGCTGTCGCGAGTGAAGCTTCCGCCATTGTTCCGCCACAACGCCGATTCGGACCCGTCGGCGCTGGCCAGGAGAAGATCCGGTAGTCCGTCGTTGTCGTAGTCGCCGACGGCCACCGCGCCGAAGCTCCCGCTGCTCGCGAGGCCCCAGGCAGCGGCTACATCGCTGAAGCGCGTCACGCCGCCATTCCTCAACAGCGAAACGCCGCCGCTTTCGTTCGCTACGAGAATGTCGATTCGGCCGTCGCGGTCGAAATCAGCGAACGCGGCGTCCCTGGCTCCGCCGCCCGCAAGACCAAACGCGGGTGTCGTCTCGGTGAAGGTGCCGTCGAGATTGTTTCGGTAGAGGGTGCGCCGACCGGACGAGACCAGAAACAGATCGAGATCGCCATCGTGATCCAGATCCACGAACAAAGCCTTCGTCGCTGCGTGTGAGCCGGCAACACCCGCCTTTGCGGTTACATCGGTAAACGTTCCGCTCCCGGAGTTCCGGAACAGGTGCCCGCGTCCTTCTCCGCCGATCACGAACAAATCCAGCCAGCCATCGTTGTCGTAG
>DASTTD010000274.1:0-5157 GCA_035760325.1 Gemmatimonadaceae bacterium | reverse complement strand
GGAGCATGGCTCAATCGGATAGTCGCGAACGCCGCGCTCGACCTGGCGCGCAGAAAGAAGGTTCGCACCGCCGAGGAGCTGTCGGATGCGACGCCGAGTCCGTTCCGGGATCCGGCCGAGGACGCCGAGCTCCGGGCAAGGCTGAAGGATGCGCTGGCGAGGCTGCCGGAGAGGGCGCGTGCGGTAATCGTCCTTCACGATGTGGAGGGCTTTACTCACGCCGAGATTGGTGAGATGCTGGGTATTCCAGGCGGAACCGCGCGGTCGGACCTGCACCACGCGCGGCAGCGGTTGCGGGGGTTGCTGGAGAACTTGAGGGATTAGACATGGACGATCGCAACGACTTGAGGCTGACGGATCCAGGGGACGAGAGGCTCGTTCCCCTGATGCGGGAGCTTTATGCTCCGCCAGCGGACGAGGCATACTGGGATGGGCTGGAGACCCGTGTGCTCTCGCTCATCGCGTCCAATCGCCTCGGCATTGTGCGAATGCAGTCGAGTCTGTGGTCGGTTCTCGAGCGCTGGGCGACGCCGGGGCTGGCCGCCGCCGGTCTCCTCTTCATCGCTGCCGGCCTCTTCCTCGCGCAACCCGAGGAAGACGAGGTCCGAACGGAGTATGAGGAGGTCACCGAACCAGTGGTGGTCGAGGAGCTCCCCGGCGCGGTCCATGTGGTCACAGCGCCGCGGGACGGACTCTCGCAGCGCGAAGCAGTATTCCGCTACGTGCTCTCACACTGAGGAGTCAGATGGAACGCTCGAAGGGTTACGCGCTCATGTTTTTGCTGGGGGCTTTCATAACCGGTGGTGCGCTCGGATTCACCGCCGACCGGGTGATGGATGGCGACCGCGGAAGGGATGGACGGGGCCGTCCGGGATACCGGCAGCGGCTGGCGGCTGAGCTCGAGCTGACCCCAGCTCAGCAGGCCTCGGTCGATTCGCTTCTGGACCAGAAGCATCGCCAGATCATGGCGTTGTATCGCCCCATGCAGCCACAGATTGATTCGCTTGCGGTGGCAGCGCGGGTCATCAGTGACAGCACCCACGCCCAAATCAAGCGTCTCCTCGCGCCAGCTCAGCAGGAAAAACTCGACAGGATGCGGGCCGAGGGCCGGAAGGACCTCGCCAGGCGCCGCGGCAGAGACACTCTTTGGCCGAGGCCCGGTAGGGTGGGCCGGTAGTATCCAGGTCTGTCCGCCCGCCCACTTGGGCGTCCGAACGCCAGAACGCCGGCGCGGATTTCCGCGCCGGCGTTCTGTTTTTCGTCGTGCCCGAGCCTAGATGTTGTCGGGATCGGTGTTCTTTTGCGCCTTGCCGAGGTTCTTCTGGAACTTGCCCTCGAGCTGCTCGGCGCGACCCTTGATGTGCTCGCTGGTGTTGTCGGTGGCATCGCCGAGGTCGCCGCGCAGGTTGCCCTTCATTTCCTTCGCCGTGCCCTTAACCTCGTTTTCGATGCCGCGTTCGTTGAGATCTTTCATAGAGCCTCCATCAGAGAGAACGTCATTTTCCTGTCCCTTGTGAAGGCTTTCTAACGCAAGCGATATGCCTGTTTACGCCTCAGTTTCCCGGCGTTAGAGGTACCGACCTTGCAAAGGCCGCGGCAGTGACGGAAATTCGAGGCTCACAGCGCCCACGCACCGCGGAAGCCGTGAAACAATCTCTTTAGGCAGCCAAAATCAGTACTCCCCTCGAACCTGAAGCCGGGGCTCCCGTCGAAGCTCAGGCTGGCGGCCATCCTCACGTCGAAGCTCACCCGACCGGCCGGCGCCTCGCAAAACTGACCCTCATCGCGCTCGGGGTCGTCTACGGCGACATCGGCACCAGCCCGCTTTACGCAATTCGCGAGTGCTTCAAGGCCGAGTACGGCCTTGCTGCTACGGAGACGAACGTTTACGGGGTGTTGTCGCTGATTTTGTGGTCGCTCATCAGCGTCGTTTCGATCAAATACATCGTATTCGTCATGAGAGCAGACAACCGCGGCGAGGGGGGAATCCTCTCGCTCGTGGCTTTGATTCTCCAGCGGACACACCGCGAAGCGGATCGCCGTCGAAAGGGTGTCATCATCGCGCTGGGACTGATTGGCGCGGCTCTGCTGTACGGTGACGGAATCATTACCCCTGCGATCTCGGTACTGGGTGCGACCGAGGGCCTGGAAGTCGTGAATCCCGTTATCGGAAAATTCGCGGTTCCGCTCACCCTGCTCATAATCTTCGCGCTGTTTTTCTTTCAGAAACGAGGAACGGCCGGGATGGGAAAGATCTTCGGACCCGTCACGTTCGTGTGGTTCGTCACGATCGGGCTGCTCGGCGCCGCAGAGATTTTCAGAGAGCCAAGGATTCTGCTCGCCCTCAATCCGTGGTACGCCGTGATGTTCTTCGTGCACCATGGAACACATGCGTTCGTCGTGCTGGGTGCGGTGGTTCTCGCGGTAACGGGCGCGGAAGCACTGTACGCAGACATGGGTCATTTCGGGAAGCGGCCGATTCGGCTCGCGTGGTTCGCCCTCGTTCTCCCTGCCCTCGTGCTGAACTATTTCGGTCAGGGCGGACTGATTCTGCACGACCCACAGGCTGCCGCGAATCCGTTCTATCTGCTCGCGCCCCGGGTGCTGCTCTATCCACTGATCGCGCTGGCGACAATGGCGGCGATCATCGCATCACAGGCAATGATCTCCGGAGCCTTTTCATTGACCCGGCAATGCGTTCAGCTCGGCTACAGTCCGCGGGTGACGATCATACATACCTCCAAGATGGAGCACGGACAGATTTACATCCCGGAGGTCAACAACGCCCTGATGATCGGGTGTCTGCTCGTCGTGCTCAGCTTCCGTTCGTCCACCGCGCTCGGTGCTGCCTATGGAATCGCCGTTACAGGAACCTTTCTGATGTCGACGTCGCTTCTATTCATTGTCGCGCGGACGTGGTGGGGCTGGACAGCCGCGAAAGCCGCTCTGCTGACGGTACCGTTTTTCATTATCGACGGCGCTTTCTTCGGAGCCAATGTCCTCAAGATTCAGGATGGAGGCTGGGTTCCCATCACGCTCGGGCTCGTGATCTTCACGCTGATGACGACGTGGAACCGCGGCCGATTGATCGTGCAGGATTTGCTCAAGCGCGGCATGCTTCCGATCGACATGCTCATCGCCGACATCGAGGCCCGGAAAACGGTGCGCGTGCCAGGGGTGGCGGTTTTCATGACGCGTGAGCCCGAAGGAGCGCCGGTCGTGCTCCTGCACCACCTCAAGCACAACAAGGTGCTGCACGAGAAGGTTGTTCTCCTCTCGATTTTGTCGGAGGAGGTCCCCGAGGTCCCGGATGCCGAGCGTATCAGCGTGAAGGTCCTTCCACAGGGCCTTTACCGCATCACCGCGCGATACGGTTTTATGGAGAGCACCAACGTCCCCGCGATCATGGAGCGGGCGCGGGAATCAGGGCTCGAAGCCAAGCCCCTGGATACATCGTACTACCTCGGCCGCGAGCAGCTCCTGGCGTCGGGAACGACGAAGCTCGCGCGATGGCGAAAGAAACTCTACGTGTTCATGTCGAAGAACTCGCGCTCGGCGACGGCATTCTATGGCATCCCGCCCAACCGCGTCGTCGAGCTCGGGGCGCAGCTGGAGTTTTAGCCTTTTCGCCGCAGCTTCTGTAGCGCCCGCCGGTCCTTTTTGGTCGGTTTTCCGGACTCATAACCGAACGCCGGAGCGGCAGCCTTCATTTGCTCGCGCAGCAATTCACGCGCTTTTTTCCCCTCGGGTGTTTCCGCGTACAGCTTCGCCGCCTCGGACGCGGGTCCACGGCGCTCTGACAGGGCAAGGACTTCTACGTCGTGGGTGTATGGCCCGAGCCTGACTGCTACCCTGTCTCCCGCCTGAAGCTGCTTGGCGCGCTTCGCCCGCTCCCCATTTACTTCGACTTTCCCGGTCTCGATCGCCGTTGCCGCCAGCGAGCGGGTCTTGAAGAAGCGCGCTGCCCATAACCATTTGTCCAGCCGGACCTTCGGTGTTTCGTCAGGGGTCATTTCGTTGCCCATAAAGAGGCTTTGCAGTCAGTCAAGATAGGATTGGATCTTCACTGGCGCTCGGAGCTTTGATCGGTGGAAGAGAACTGGAAGACACAGCTTCGGAAAATCGAGCGGGAGTTCGACGGGCTTCCGCGGGAGCCGTCACCGGCTTTGGCCAAGCTGCAGACGGAGACCGAGCGTCGCGCCGTAAAAAGGGCCGCCGAGCGGGCCTCGGCCATCGGTGCGGCCGCGCGTCTGGTGCTGGTGCTGGCGCTGGGCGTGGGCCTGATGTTCTGGCCCTATCCGCGGGACTGTGGGCAGGGCCTGTTCACTTTCATCGCCGCCGAAGCGGTGTTCATCGCTGGCGGTATCTGGATCGCGTCGTTCACGTGGCGACACGGAATGCCGCGTACGCACATCCTCGCGCTTATCGTCGTGCTGGGCGGACTGGGCCTCGTCGCGGTGGAAGTTCTTCCGCGCAACGGCTACGCCGCGGTGGATCCCAGGAATCCACCGCAGTGGTGGTGCGGCACGACTGCACCCACGGCTTCGCCAGGCGAGTAGCTACGTAGTCACCGTACGTCTGGGGAGCGCTCTGACGCGGGGCGATCCCCGAAATTCCATCGTCCCATCGAGTCCGCGCAGCTGCATCCCTGATCCTGGACCGAATCCGCGCAGCTCCATCCCTGATCCCGGACCGAATCGGAAGTTGAATCCGCCCGCCTGGCGAAGAACCTCGCTTGCCCTTCCTGTCGTCACCACGACATCGCGGAACCGTCCCGCGGAACAGACTCGCAGCGTTACCCGCGCGCCCGGAGTGAGCTTCCGAACTTCTCTGGTGAGGCGGTGCGCGGCGAGCCCATTGGTGTAGACGTCGTCGACGTCGGCCGCCGCCGACCGAACATCTACTCCATTGATCGCGGCGATGCGGTCACCTTCGATTACTCCGGCCGTTTCGGCTGGTCCACGCGGCGTCACCGCCGCGACGAATACGCCGAGCGTATCGCGATGTGTACCCGTAGCGCGGAGCTCGATGCCAAGCGCGGCGCGGTTCATCATCGCTGAATCCGTCCGATGAAAGAATCCGCTCAGCAATGAATCGCCGGGCGCGCGCCTGCGGATCCGGGTGCATTCGGTGCGGCCGCCCGAGTACGTGCATACC
>DASTTD010000273.1:0-3335 GCA_035760325.1 Gemmatimonadaceae bacterium | reverse complement strand
GCTGAGCGGCGCATTGAGCTTCCCGCTCTCGATCGCCTCGCGCAGCCACTCGCGCTCGGAAGCTTCCCCAAGGTGTGAGATCTCAAACCCGATGCGCGATGAGTACAGCTCTCGCAGCCGCGCGACGACTTGAGCGGCGCTTCCGCCAGTGGAGCCGAGCGCGAGGCCGGGGATGCTGGCAAGATCTTCTTCGCTGAGCCCGTGGAATTCCGGCGTCAGCTCAGGTGTGCCCTCGGGCGTAGTTCCGAGCGGATCGAGCGGAACCGCGAGATGACCATAGCTCCGTATCGCATCGACTAGCTTGGCGGCTGCCGCGACGTCGCGAAGAAATCCGGTATCGGCCTGCCCCGGAACGAATGCTTCTGCTGATGCGGAAGGCGGGGGAGCAACGGTTCCGCCGCTCAGGCTCGCGGCAAATTTGAAGAACTGTCGCCACGATTCGTCGACGGAGGCGGGGTCCCGCAGATACGCTTCGTACGCTTCGCTTATGTATCCGTCGTTGAATACACCCGTGATCGGGTCGGAGCTCATACTTCTAATTTAAGGCGCCAGACGGAAAACCGGGAACTACGAAGAACTACAAACTAAGAACTACCTGTTCTGTGTAATAGTTGCCGGTGTTCAGTTGCGTGTCTCTGCGCCGATCGAGCGCCTTGCCATGCACAGAGACTGGCAACCGGTTACCCGCAACCATCACCCAGAACAGGTAGTTTCTTGGTTTGTAGTTCTTTTCAGGCCAGGTCCCGGATGCGTGCAGCGCGATTCGAGGTACCAAGGCTGAATTGCGAGCGCGTAGCGGCGGCCTGGAGGATCTTCATCGCCGGAGCCTGTTCCAGCGTGGGCAGATAAAGAAAGCCGGCGATCCCGTTTACATCGAGGAGGTGAAGCTCCTGCGCGTGACGGGTAAGACTCACCGCGATTACCGGCGTTCGCGAGAGCAGCTCGTTCCCCTCCCAGCTCTCGAGCGGGATCGTCGCCAGGAGATCGTAGTCACAGATAACGACATCGGCCGACGCCGCGGCGGCCTTTTCGAGGGCTGCATCCAGGCCCACCGCTTCGGCCGTCACGATGCCCATCGCGCCGAAGTACCGAGCGAGATGAGCGCTCAGATAAGAATGGCGCGCAATGCACAGCGCGCGAAGTGGGGGTGACGTGTCCGGGGAGCTGGCCGGACTTGCCTGCTGATTCATCGCGAACCCATCGTAAGGCCCAAACGTGGCCGGCACAAGTACAGGAACCAAAACGCCCTGCACGTGAAGACGTGCAGGGCGTCGAGGCGCAACTGGACCGTTAACGTCTTTCGACGTCGACGTTGTTGCCGATCACCCCACCGATGATGGCCCCGGCAGTGGCCCCGATGATCGCGCCCTTCACCTTGTTTCTGCTGGTAGCGGCACCAAGGACTCCGCCAGCCACTGCTCCGATGGCCGCGTCACGCTTGGTGTGCTTGATGATGCGCGTCGGCTGAGGCGCGGGAGCGCTGTAAACCGGCCCGGACGAATACGTTCCGCTCGAGCGGGAAGCTCTGCGCGTAGTGCGGCGTACGGGCGTCGACCGTCTTACCGCGGGCGCAGCCGTGCTGGTCAGGGCCGGCGCTGCGGCGAGGGCCATGCCCGCCTGCTCGGCCGCGGTGATGCTGTCGAGCGGGCTATACGGACGAGCCTGGGCTGCCGTCATCAGATCCGCGTTCAGCGCGTCGTCGATCTTCTTGTCGTCTCCAGAGCACGCGAATGCGAAAAACGCGGCCGGGATAATCATCAGCTTTTTGTACATTGGAAAAACCTCCGGAAATGACCACCGCGCAGCGCGACGGTGCACCCCTTAAGGGCAGGCGATGTGCCAGTCAGGAGGGGTAGTTAAGCCACTGAAGCGGCGCTTAACTCGGGGGTAGGAGAAAAATCGTCCTCTAAAGAGGGCGGTAGGGTGAGACGGAATGTGCTCCCGGTGCCGAGTGACGAGTGGACCGTCAGAGCCCCGTCCAACAGCTGAGCCAGACGACGGGAAATCGGCAATCCGAGACCGGTCCCCGGCTGCTTCGACTCCGACACCTGAACGAACTCCTCGAAGATACGGGTTACGTCTTCCTGGGCGATGCCGACGCCTTCGTCGGTGACCTCGATCTGAACGCCGCCGTTTTCGGACTGCTTGCAGAAGACCTTGATGGGTTTTCCTTCGCCGAACTTGATGGCGTTGGAGAGCAGGTTCAGAAGAATTTGCCGCACCCGGCGGGGGTCGCTGATGATGTTGAACGGCTCCCCTTCCATCTCGAGGCTGAGTGTCGACCCATAGTCGTCGGCGAGAGGGCGAACCGTGATGAACAGGTCTTCGATGATGGACGGCCACATCACCGGCTGGAGTGCGAGCTCGATCTTTCCTGCCTCGATCTTGGAGAGATCGAGCACGTCGTTCACGAGCTCGAGAAGGTGGCGGGCGGCTTTGAGGGTGCGCTGGAGACCTTCCTTCTGCTTGGCGTTCAGCGGGCCGTAGATGTTGTCGAGCATGAGAGTGCTGTAACCGATCACCGCGTTGATCGGCGTGCGCAGCTCGTGGCTCATCGATGCGTAGAACCTGTTCCTCGCTCCCATCGCCTGTTCGAGAGCCAGCTGGCGGCGGTGCAGCTCCTCGTTCATCTGCGACAGTCTCGCGGCTGAGCGGGCTTCGGCTTCGAGAAGCGAGGTCCGGTGCTCCAGCTCGAGCTCGCGCTTCTGGCTTTCGCGCAGCAGCTCGCCCTGCCGCTGAATCTCCCGTTGCTTCAGGTAGAGGTCGACGAATACGGCGACCTTGGAGCGGAGAACGTCGGGATTGAACGGCTTGAAGACATAATCCACCGCGCCCATCGAGTAGCCTTTGAAGACGTAGGCGTCTTCCTTGTTGATGGCGCTCAGGAAGATGATGGGAATCGTTCGCGACCGCTCCCGCGATTTGATGATCTCGGCGACCTCGAATCCGTTCATGCCGGGCATCTGCACATCGAGGAGGATCGCCGCGAATTCGTTGGCGAGAACCTTGCGCAGGGCTTCAGGACCTGAATCCGCCCGCACGAGGTTCTGATTGAGCGGCTCCAGGATTGCCTCGAGGGCGAGGAGGTTCTCCGGGCGGTCATCGACCAGAAGAAGGCTGACGCGTTCGTCCGTCGACGGGGGATTGTCGGGCGTCACCGCGGGGTCCTCCGCCCCGTGTGCACGGGCTCCAGCGTCAGCTCGATCAGCCGTGCGGCGATCCCTTCGAGCGGAAGCACTTGCGCGGAAGGCACCATTCTTATTGCCGCGGAGGGCATGATGGGAACCTCCGCTTGCCTGGGATCCTGGACGATGGCGTAGCCGCCACGCTTCACG
>DASTTD010000272.1:0-10354 GCA_035760325.1 Gemmatimonadaceae bacterium | reverse complement strand
GGGCGTCCGAGGGCGGCTCGCTGAATTCCCCGGGTGGGATGCGTCCGGTTCACGAAGCCATCCATACTCCAGTTGTTTTTGCCGACTCCCGCCCGGGCGAGAATTGAAAGCGCGTCGCCGCTCCCGGCAAAGCGCGAGCTCCTCACACCGAACTGTTGCCCCGCGAGCTGCAGCAGCTCTCCGCGGCCGAACCTCTTCCCGTAGTAACCGCGGTAGAGGTTCGTCTCTTCGTTGCCCGTCGCGACGTCCACGCGCGTGTACGGCGTTGTGTTGTCGACCCGCCAGCTTCGCAGAAACACTCGCGCCTCGCTTGCCGACCGCTCGATGCTAATGTGCTCCAGAGTCCAGAGCTGCACGGTCGAGAGATCGAGGATTCCGCCGTTGGCCGGATCGAGGTTATCGAGCTCGATGCCGTCGTAGAAAATCCGGACTCTCTGGAAATCTCCGTTGAAAGCCGCCGTCTGCGGAGTGGCGAGCCAGCCGGAGCGAAAGGTGGTGATCTGCGGTACGCGGTCGAGTAGATCCGCGACGGTCAACGCCCCGAGCGCGAACAGATCATGCCGGTTCCACTGGTATTGCGGCCCGATCTCGTAGAGCATGGGATCAGCGAACCGGCCTACCGGAGGCTTGACCGAATCGCCCTTCGCCTCGGTCGTGTCAGCCCCGGTGGAATCGGTCGGAGGTTTTACGGGAAGCGGAGTCTCGCTGACGTCGGTCGGAACGACCTGCGCTGATACCCATGGCGCGGCCACGAACAAAAGCGCCCCGGCCAACAAGCCGAGGCGGATCGGGCTCGACCTGCGGCGGTCGGAAATCTTCAGCGCGCTCTCCCCCGTACGAACTCGATAAAGGTACCCGTCGGCACTCCGGTTGGTCCTTTTGGAATGGTGACGAGATCTGTCTCTGAATACGCGGTGCCCGCGATATCCAGGTGAACCCAGGGATATCCCTGCACGAATTCCCGCAGAAAAAGCGCGGCAGTGACTGCTCCGGCGGGACGACCACCGGAATTCTTCACGTCGGCTACATCCGATTTGATGAGATCCTTGTACTCATCCCACATTGGAAGCGGCCACCCCGGCTCGCCGGCGCGCTTTCCGGCAGCGAGAACTTCCGCGATCAATGCTTCGTCGTTCGAGAACACACCCGTAGCGGTGTGGCCGAGCGCGATGACGCAGGCTCCGGTAAGCGTTGCCGCATCGATCACCACGTCAGGGTCGTAGCGCCGGATGTACGACAGGAGATCGGCGAGAACCAGCCGCCCCTCCGCATCGGTGTTGATCACCTCGATCGATTTTCCAAGATGGCTGCGAATCACGTCGCCGGGGTTCATGGCCGTTCCGGACGGCATGTTCGTCGTTGCGCCGATCACGCCAACGACGTTGACCTCCGGTTTCATCTGACCCAGCGCCTCGAAAGTCCCGAGCACCGCCGCCGCGCCACACATGTCGAACTTCATGTATTCCATGCTCTGGGCGGGCTTGATCGAGATGCCTCCGCTGTCGAAGCAGAGTCCCTTCCCCACCAGTACGACCGGCTTGCTGGCCGGCTTTTCGCCCTTGTACTCGAGCACGATGAGCTTCGGGTCCTGCGGCGTTCCCTGAGCCACCGCGAGGAACGACCCCATCTTCTCCGCTTCCATCTCGCGCCGGCCGAGAACCGTGATTCCCATTCCGTGCCGGCGCGCGATGTCGGCCGCCGTCTGCGCCAGGAACTCGGGGGTGCAGAGATTTCCCGGCATCATGGCGAGCCGGCGCGCGAGGCTCTGTCCATCACCGATCGCCTTCCCACTGGCGAGCCCGCGACGGCTGTCGTCGGTGTTGCTGGTAAGGATCGTCGCCTGCTCGAGCGGCTTCTTCCGCTCCGGTTCGGGGAGCGGAGACTTCAGGTCGGCGTACTCCCACGCGCCGGCGATCAGGCCGACGGTGATCGATTCCGTCTCTTCCGGCGTGATCTGTCCCGAATACCAAACCATCTCGCCGACGCCGAGGCGCTGCGCTGTTCGCGCCGCGAGCGTCGCGGCGCGCCTGAATGCGGCCCTGCGGTCGGTGACGAGCCCCATCCCGATGAGCAGAAGCCGGCGAGGACCCTTCGCGAAGCCGGTGAGGTGAAGCGATTCATCGCGGGTCCCGCGAAAATCCTTCATCTCCAACATCCGCGTCAACGCTCCCTGCGAGGCACCGTCCAGGGCGGCGATGCCGGCAATCGTTGGATTCTCGGGAAGCGCCACCACGAGCAGCGATGTCCCGATCTCCGCCGGATTGGCGGCGTTGATGGTGACGCTGAGCAAGGGCTAGCTCTTCATCCCGGCAATGACCTGGTCGCCGAACGCGGAGGTCGAGACCTCAGTCGCCCCGGTCATCTGCCGCGCGAGATCGTAAGTCACGCGCTTCGACTTGATGGCGCCCTCCATCCCCCTGACGATCAGGTCGGCTGCCTCATTCCATCCCATGTACTCGAGCATCATCACTCCGGAAAGAATCACGCTGCCCGGATTGATCCTGTCCAGATTCGCGTACTTGGGCGCGGTTCCGTGCGTGGCCTCGAACACGGCGACACCGTCGCCGACGTTTCCGCCCGGCGCGATCCCCAGCCCGCCGACCTGGGCGGCCGCGGCGTCGGAGAGATAGTCGCCATTCAGGTTCGGGGTCGCGATGACGGAGTACTCGGATGGGCGTAGCAGCAGCTGCTGGAACATGGAGTCGGCGATGCGGTCGCGAATGATTACCGCATCCGCCCGGGCAGTCGAACCGCCCTTCGCCAGCTCCGCCTCCGTGCAGGTATCGTGGGCGAACTGTTCCCGGGCGACGTCATAACCCCAGTCCCGGAACGCCCCCTCGGTGAACTTCATGATGTTGCCCTTGTGCACGAGAGTCACCGACTCCCTGTCCTTCGCGACCGCGTAGCGGATGGCCATCGCTACGAGACGCTTCGACCCGAACTCCGACATCGGCTTGATGCCGAGCGCGGATTTCTCACGGATCTCGCTGCCGAACTCCTTGCGCAGGTAGTTGGCGATCTTCTCCGCTTCGGCTGACCCTGCCTTCCACTCGATCCCGGCGTAAACGTCCTCGGTGTTCTCACGGAAGATGACCACGTTCACCTTCTCGGGCTCCTTCACCGGCGCACCGACGCCCTCGAAGTACCGCACGGGGCGAATGCACGCATAAAGGTCGAGCACCTGGCGCAGCGTCACGTTCAGCGAGCGAATTCCGCCGCCGACGGGAGTCGTGAGAGGTCCTTTGATGGAGACGCGAAATTCCTGCATCGCGTCTACCGTCTCCTGCGGAAGCCAATCCTTGTACCGGCTGAAGGATTTTTCTCCGGCGAACACCTCCATCCACGAAATGCGGCGCTTCCCTTCATACGCCCGCTCGACGGCCGCGTCGAACACGCGGACGGATGCTTTCCAGATGTCCGGCCCGGTCCCGTCCCCTTCTATGAATGGGATGACGGGATTGTCCGGAACCCCGAGCTTGCCGTTTTCAAAGGTGATTCTATCCCCGGATGAGGGGATTTTCGCGAGCTTGTACGTCGCCATTCAGCGTGCCTGGGGGTGTGCGGTCTTTGAGAGCAGCAAATGTAGTTGATCAGGTGCGCAGCGACCACACCCCATTCGCTGCGCGCGGACCCGAGATCAGGCGACGTCCGTCCGGTCCTTCGGCTCGAATTCGTAAAGCGCCGCTGGCTGGCTCGGGGCGGACGCCTCTGCCGCCGGAATCGGGCGAAGCGGACCGACGACCGGCGGAGCGCTCGGCCTTCTTCGGAGCAACGCGGGGACCTGGTGACGAACGTAGACGAGACCGTCCTCGAGCAGCGTGTACATCACCGGCACGACGACGAGAGTCAGCAGGGTCGACGTGATCAGGCCGCCGATGACTGCTCTCGCCATCGGCGCGCGCTGCTCGGCGCCCGCACCTATCGCCAGCGCCAGCGGCATCATGCCGAATACCATTGCAGCGGTGGTCATTATGATCGGCCGCAAACGGATCCTGGCGGCGATCAGCAGCGCTTCGAGACGGTCCTTCCCGGCCGCGCGCTGCTGATTGGCGAAATCGATGAGCAGAATACCGTTCTTCGTGACCAGACCCATGAGCATGATGATGCCGATCATGGTCATGACGTTGATGCTGCCGTTGGTGACGAGAAGCGCCAGCGCGACCCCGATGAAGCTGAGAGGGAGCGCGAGCATGATGGCGGCTGGCTGGAAGAACGAGCCGAAGAGCGAGGCCAGGATCAGGTAGATGAACACCACCGCGAGCCCGAGCGCACCGAGAACGTATCCCTTCGTTTCGTCGAGGTTCTGAACGTCGCCGGTGAACTGGGCGTGATAGCCGACAGGCAATCCGAGTGAGTCGATCCCTGTTTTCACCGCTTCGGCGACGCTCCCCATTGAGAATCCAGGCAGGACACCTGCCGCAATGGATACCTGTTGCTCGAGGTTGCGCCGCTCGATCTGCTGCGGCGCGAGACTCGTCTTCACATCAGCGACCTGGAAGAGCGGAATCATCGTCGGCTGGCCGCCCGGACTCGAGAGGCCGGATGGAATGGGAATGTTGGCGATGTCCGCCGCGCTTTTCCGCAGAGAGTCGGGATAAACGACCACCACGTCGTGTGAGAAGCCTTTCTCGTCTTCCCAGCGGGTGGCGCGCTGGCCGGCAAACAGCGGCGCCAATGTACCCGCGATGCTGTTGATGCCGAGGCCGGCGGCCCAGGCCTGCTGGCGATCGACTTCGACGTCGAGCTGCGGCAGCTGCCCTTCATCGCTCGAGTTCGGCTCGGCTACACCAGGCGTCGAGCGCATCATCGTGAGCACCTGGTCTGCCGCGATCTTCAGCTGCTTGATCTCGGGACCCTGTACGTTGACGATGATCGGCTGACGCCAGCCGCCGAAGATGGACGGCGTGCCCGTGATCGATGGACTTACACCGGGCAGCGTACGAAGCGCACCGCGCAAAGCGGTTTGAATCTCCTCCTGCGAGCGATCACGCTCCGACTTGGGCACCAGACGCACGTACACGCGGCCGTTGTTAGGCGATCCGCGGAATCCGCCGCCGACCGTCGTGTAAGTGAAGTCCACCTCCGGCTGCGTGCGAAGGAAAGCGCTCACCTCCTGGGCCTTCTCGACGGTATACTCGAGGCTGGAGCCCGGAGCCGTCCGGAGGTTGACGTTGAACTCGCTGCCATCAACATCGGGAAGCCAGGTGAATCCGAGCAGCGGGTAGATGAGCGCGGCAAGGACTACCGACCCCGCCGCCGCGCCCATGACTGTGAGCCGATGGCCCAGCGACCAGCGCAGCCATTTGGGGTAGCGATCCGAAATCCGCTCGAACCAGCTGTCGAAGGCCAGCCCGATTCTCCGAATCGGGTTGCGCGATCTCGGCGGAGGCGGGCCGTGGTGTCCTCCCTCGGCGTCGGGATCCGGCCAGACGCTCGACAACATCGGATCGAGGGTGAACGAAACGAACAGCGAAACCAGAACCGCGAAGGTCACCGTCACGCCGAACTGGAAGAAGATCTTTCCGATCATCCCTCCCATGAACGCGACGGGGATGAACACCGCGACGACCGCGAGCGATGTCGAGGTCACGGCGAGACCGATCTCGTCAGTGCCCTCCTTCGCGGCGCGCACGTGATCTTTTCCCATGCGCACGTGACGTACGATGTTCTCGCGTACTACTATGGCGTCGTCGATGAGGAGTCCGATCGCCAGCGACAGCGCCAGCAGCGTCATCGTGTTCACGGTGAAGTCGAACACCCACATGATGAAGAACGCCGAAATGATGCTCACCGGCAGAGTCAGTCCGGTGATGATCGTCGATCTCCACGAGTTCAGGAACAGGTAGATGATCGCTATGGTGAGAACCGCGCCCAGAAGGATGGTCAGCTGGACGTCCTCCAGGGATTCGCGGATCCGCCGCGAGTCGTCCCGGATCACCCGCAGATTCACGTCCGCGGGCAACCGCCGTTCGAGCTCGGAGGCGGCGGCACTGACCGAGTCGGCGACGGCCACTGTGTTCGCCCCGGAGATTTTCAGGATGTCGAGCGCCAGGGCCGGCTTGTCGTCGAGCAGCGCCGCGGTCCGTTTGTCGGCGGAGCCATCGACGACCTTCGCGACGTCACCCAGCCTCACGGGCACGCCCTGCCGGACAGCCACCACGATACCGGCGAACTCCGCCGGATTGATGATGCGGCCCGTTACCCGGATCACCTGTTCCGTGGCGCCTCTTACCACGCGCCCGGCGGGAACCTCCTGGTTCTCACGCCTCAGCGCTTCGATGACCTCCTGAGGGGAAATGCCGTAGGAGCGGAGCCCCTCGGGATCGAGCTCGACCCTGATCTGCCGGGTCTCGTCGCCCGCGGTGTTGATGGCTCCGACGCCCGGTATCGCCTGCAGTCTCTGGATCACGACCTCGTCGGCGAGGCTGGTCAGCTCGCGGATCGGCCGGTCGCCGCTCTGCATTGCCAGAGAGATGATCGGGCGATCGTTGGGATCGAAGTGACGGGTCACCGGCTCCTCGATCTCCGGCGGAAGGTCACGTCTGATGCGCGCTATCTTCGCCTGTACGTCCTGCTGTGCGGCGAGCACGTCGACATCGAGGTTGAGCACCAGCCGCACGATCGAGAGGCTGTTCATCGAAGTCGAGCCGATTTCCTTCAGTCCCTGCACCGTGTTCAGTGCTTCCTCGATCGGGCGGGTCACGTCGCGCTCCATCACCTCGGGCGAAGCGCCCGGGTAGGCGGTCTGGGCAATCACGACCGGATAGGTGATGTCCGGATACTCGTCGATCGCGAGCCGGCCGTAGGACACGACACCCAGCACGACCAGCGCGGCCATCATCATGGTGGCGAAGACCGGCTGCTTGATCGAGACGTCGGAGAGGAACATTGGACGCTACCGCGTTGAGGTCTGTGGCTGGCGTGTCGCGGACGGGGCAGCTGCCGTCCCGGCGGCCCCTCCGGCGCGATCATTACCCGCGCCGAGTATCCGCACCTTCATTCCGACGGCGAGGCTACCGACGTTGCCGGCAATGAGACTGTCTCCGTCCGCGACACCGGTGAGCGCCTCCACGACCCCGAGCCGGTCGTCCACGACTCCCACGCCGACGGTGGCGGTGTCGAGTACGCCGTTCTCGATCTTGTAGGCGAGCTGCTTTCCAGTCACGGTTTGCCGCAGAGCGGATTGTGGAATCACCATCGCGTTGGTGATCGTGCGCGACATAACCGTTCCACTGGCGAAGGTGCCGCCTCTGATCGCGCCGGTACGATTCGGGATCTGGACGTACACCGTAATAGACCGGGAAACGGGATCGATGGTTGGACTGAGCCGCGCTACACGGCCGACGATCTTGGCCCCGCTGGCGTCGAACTCCACGCTCTGGCCTACTCTGACGGCATTCGCGCGCCGCTCGGGAACCGCCGCTGCGAGCTCGAGGATGTCGTTCCGCACCAGGGTGAACATCTCACCTCCCCGCGCGATGTGCTCGCCGTTCTCGACGAAGCGCTTTTCGATCACGCCGGAGGTCGGCGCGAGCACGCGGGTGTCCCGCGCACTCATGGTGCTCGTACGCAGCCGCGAATTCGTGGCCGCCAGCCGCGCCCGGGCGGTCGCCAGCGCGTTGCGCGCGCTGCGAAGATCGGTCTCGGGGATAGCGCCCGCCCTGAACAACTGCTGCGCCTGCTCCAGGTTCCACTCCGCCGTCGACAGCTCGCCCTGTGCGGCTACCCGATCGGCAATGGCGCTCTGCGCGCTGCTTTCCTGCTCGGTCGACTCGAAGCGGGCCAGAAGCTGGCCGGCGCGGACGAAATCCCCTTCGCGCACGTACACTCCCTGCAGATCTCCATCGAGACGCGCACGCACTTCGACGGTTTCGATCGGACGCAGCGTGCCCGTTATCGCGACACCATCGACCAGTGTCGAGCGACGGGCAACGGTCACGTCTGATTCCGCGACGGTCAGAGTCTGCGCTCCCCGTCCGCCTCTCCCGCCGCCCGCGGGCCCGGCCTCGGCGCTCGGCTTCGAGCACCCGATGGCAAGGATCATCGCGCATCCCAGAATGACCAACCGAGATGAATTACTGTGCATTCGGTGTTCCGGGAGTTGTTGAGCCGACTGCGCCCGAAAGATCGAACGCCTGCGGAGGCCTGCCGATGGCGCGCGCATATGCGGCGGCCGCGAGGTACAGGTCATATACGGCGCGCGCCTCGTTGGTGCGAGCAACGGTGAGAGCCAGCTGCGCGTCGGCGACTTCGAGCTGCGTCGCCAGGCCACGCGATTGACGCAGCTCCGCGAGCCTGAACGCTTCCAGCGCTTCCGCGGCATTCTGTCCGCGCGCTGCGAAGGCCGCGCGGGCGCGATCCAGCTCGGCACGTGCCGCTGCCGTCTCGCTTGCTACGCTTTCTCTCGTTTGCGCGAGCTCCAGGTCGGCAAGCCGGGCCTGGGCGGATGCCAGGTCGATGGCACCCTTAGCCCGAAACCCGTCGAACAGCGGAAATCCGATCTGAATACCGAAGGACTTGTCGCCGAACCACCCACCGTTCTGCGCCGAGCACACGCGATCCGGCGGTGAATCAGCGGGGCACGGGACGGTTTCGAACCGGCCGCGGGCGGTAGGAAATCCGTTACGTGGGAATGCCTGCGCACCGACGAGGCCAGTCAAGCTGACGCTCGGGAACAGGTCCGCCTTCGCCACACGCACACCGGCGTGGCGAGCTTCGGCAACCAGCTCCGCCGACCGGACCGCGGGACGCGTAACTGGCGCCGGATCTGTGAGAAGACGGTCGATCCACCGGATCACCGTCGCCGTATCGATCGACGTCGTCAGCCTCACCGGCTGCTCAAATGGAATGTTGATCAGTCTCTTCAGCTCGATGAGCGCGAGCTCCACGTTGCTGCGCGCCTGTATCGCGACCGGCTCGATGTTCGCGCGCTCGACTCCGGCGCGCAGCACATCGTACCTTGATGCCCGGCCCGCTCGCAGGAATTCCCGCACCTGCGCGAGCCGCGCGCTGGCGAGAGCAAGGGAAGTGTCCTGGATGTCGGCGAGATTTCTGGCGAACAGCGCTTCGAGGTATGCTCGCTGAATGTCCAGCGACACCTGGGCGGTGGTCTCGGTCCGGTCGAGCCGGGCGGCCGCGCGGACGTGACGGGCCGCTCTCGAAGCTGCGACTATTCTTCCGCCCTGAAAGAGCGTCTGGCTGACCGTCGCGTTGGCCGTGTAGGTGTTCGGCTGATTGAAGATCGAGCCGACCGCGCTGGCGCGCGCGCTCTGCATCACATGCGATTGGCTTCCATTGAGCCGCAGCTGTGGCAATCCGGCGGCCCGCGCCATTGTGACCTGCGCGTCAGCGATATCCACCTGCCGCGCCGCGATACGCGCCTCGTCGCCCAGACGGAGACCACGCTCGACCGCGAGCGGGAGGGAAAGGGCGATGGTGTCGCGTATGGCCGTGGGCTGCAGTGGCGGGCTGGCCGACTGTTGGACGCCCTGCAGGGCGAGCACGAGCAGGAAAAAAGGCATTATCTAGCAATACGGACGGCCAGGCCGGAATGTTCGGAAAAATCAGGAGGGAGCTGATACCCGGGACGAGACTCGAACTCGTAAGGCCTTGAGGCCGGGGGATTTTGAGTCCCCTGCGTCTACCGATTCCGCCACCCGGGCACACCACCAATCTAGCGCCGGGCCGCGGTTTTCCTATCGGCCCGTTGGTCCGGCGGGAGGCGGACGCCGCCTGCCACCGCGCGGTCGACCGCCTGAGTTCTGTCGCGCGAGCTGCTCCGCCCGGTTCCGGAACTGCGCCTGAAGCGCCAGGTACCGCGCTCGTTGTACCGGCGTAAGAAACGCGGCCAGCTCCTGCTGCTCGGCTTCGATGAGAGCGATGCGCTGCTTCTGGAGGCGGAGCGACGCGTCGATGAGCGCGCTGACCCGCGACTGGTCGGGCTGCGCGCCCGCCGCCATCTGCTGGCGAAGCTGCCTTCGTGTCTCTCGCTCCTGCCTGACCACCGCCGTGAGCTGCGGAGCGAAACGACTATTGACCCGCTGGAGCTGCTGCATCTGCATGTCATTGAGGCCGAGACGCTGGCGGGTGATCTGCGCGGTGCGCTCGCGCAGCCGACGCTCCAATACGGCGCGATCGGGATTCTGAGCGACTCGCTCCTGCGCTATCGCCGATACGGCCGGGCACAACCACAGAAGAGCAAGCGCCGCAATGCGTAGCTTCATCAGAGCGAATCCTCGTCGATGGGGGCGGACGTGTCGTCAGCGAAGACCGGCTCGATCTCGTTTGCCGGGAGAGCATCGAAGGTGTTCATCTCGTTCATCAGCTGAACGAGGCCGCTCTCCGACAACTCGTC
>DASTTD010000271.1:0-2606 GCA_035760325.1 Gemmatimonadaceae bacterium | reverse complement strand
TTCAGCGGCTCCCTCTTCTCGATCACTCGCAGTCCGCTGTCGGTGATAAGTCGCGTCCACCCTTCGATTGTGCGGAAGTACCACGGGGGCGGATCGGTGAAATCCTCACTGAATCCCGCCCAGGACCCGGCCCGCCAGCCGTCCTCATAGGGATGATCGCCGCACGCGGTCCTGGGATGCAGCGTCTGGATGATGAGCGCTCCACCCTCGTTGAGCAGCGCCGGGATGCGACGAAGGAGATTCTCCACGGATTCCCTGCCGATCAGCGAGAAGTTCGCCAGGGCGACGTCGACCTTCAGCTCGATCTCGCCGGCGGCGAGATCCTCATACGACGCGACCCGAAACTCGCCTCCCCCCGCCTGCCTCGCCTGTTCGATCAACGCGGGAACCACATCGACGCCAATGGCGCGGATACCGTACGCCGCGAGAGCGCGGACGAGCCAGCCTTCGCCGCAGCCGATGTCGAGCGCCGACCGGGGTGACCTGCTCACCACCGCATCCACGATCGCGCTGTTGGTGACGAGTGCCCGGCTCTCGATCTGATTGCTCCGCACGGCGGTGGTCCATGGCTCCGCGTTCGCGCGCCAGGAATCGATGATCCGCTCGTCGTTGAAAGAGTCGCCGCTCACCGGAGTGGCGAGCCGGGGTGGTAATGCTGAGATTCAGGCATTCAGATATATAGTGGGCTACCTTAGGCGCCACGATCACCGGGAGGGCGGATGGGGACTGCCGCTGCATCCAGCTCGAGCTTTGAGGGAACCACTTCCACCGTCGCCCCGCTGAGACCGGCGCGGGAGCGCCTTCTCTCGCTCGACGTCTTTCGGGGCCTGACGGTCGCGGCCATGCTCCTCGTGAACGACCCGGGGAGCTGGGGCGCGATCTTCCCGCCGCTCGGGCATGCGCCATGGCACGGCTGGACGCCAACCGACCTCATCTTTCCGTTCTTTCTGTTCATCGTCGGCATAACGACGCATCTCTCGCTCTCCGCGCGCCGCGCGCGCGGAGATGACGAGGGAGCCATCGTCAGACAGGTGCTCCGCCGCGGCGCGATCATCTACCTGCTCGGATTCCTGATGGCGCTCTTCCCGTTCTATCAGTGGGGTCCGATCGAGGGGATGCCGGATCCGTCCGTGTGGGATCGCATCGTCCACCGCCTCGAGCACGTGCGCATCCTGGGTGTGCTGGCGCGGATCGCCATCGTTTACGTAATCGCGGCCTTGCTGACTCTCCGCACCAATCTCGAGCAGCAGGTGATCATCATCGCGGTTCTGCTCTTCGGATACTGGATCGCCATGACGGTGATCCCGGTGCCGGGAGAAGGCACCATCGGTGCGCTGCTGCTCCACGACAAATCCCGGAATCTCGCCGCTTACATGGATCGGCTGATCCTCGGGACGAATCACATTTGGAGTGGAAGCGTCACCTACGATCCGGAGGGAGTCCTTTCGACGATTCCCGCGATCGGCACGGCGATGCTGGGAGTGATTGCCGGGCGCTGGATCGCCGAGTCGCGCCGGCCGCTGATCGAGCGAATCGCGGGACTCTTCGCCGTCGGAGCCGTGGTGATGATGCTCGGCTCGATGTGGAACTGGGTTTTTCCGATCAACAAGAATCTCTGGACCAGCTCCTACGTCCTGTTCACGGCCGGAATGGCGGCGCTGGTGCTCGCGACGGTGATGTGGCTGGTCGAGCACTACACCGTCCGGTGGTGGACGAAGCCTTTCGTGATCTTCGGCGTGAATCCGATCGTCGCGTTCGTCGGATCGGGGGTAATGGCGCGGCTGATCTACACGCTCTGGAAAGTCGAGTACGAGGGGAGGTCGCAGTCGATCCAGTCGGTGATATACCAGGCGCTGTTCCTTTCCTGGCTTCCTCCACGGGTGGCGTCGCTCGGTTTTGCCATACTGTTCGTGCTGTTCTGGCTGGGGATACTGACCGTCATGTACCGGCGGAAGATTGTGCTCAAAGTCTGAGCGGGGGGTTACTCTCGGGCGGTGCTTTTGCGTTTTGAGTTGACCGTTCTTGCGTTATCCGTTGTTGAGTTACCGCTCGTAATGCGGTTGGCACTGAATGACGGACAACGGAACAACGGTAAACTCAAACCTAAAAAGAAACGCTTAAGCCCCCCTTCGGCGTATTCAGCTCAGTGATATCAGGGCTCCGCTCGAACCTGACTCTCCCGCGACGGCCAGTCCTTCCCCCCGACCCGTAGCGAGCTTGTCGGCGCGATCTCGGCCTCGACGGGCGCGCCGCCGCGCCGGACGACGTACGCTTCCATCGCGAAGTACTCGGGCAGCCCGAGCTGATCGACGCGTCTCGCCGTTCCGCGGTTCCGCTCCTCGACCCGCTGCCAGAACTCGCGATCGTCCTGCCCCGGAAACGGCGCGCGATCCTTCTGACTCTGGTGCTTGAAGATCGCCTGGATCTTGGCTCGCAGCTCGTCCTCCGACAGCGGAACCAGCACGTCCGCCTCCGCGATCTCCCACTCCTGCCACGCGCCGCGGTAGTACCACATCTCGGGCGGCGGGCCCGGGTACTCCGCCAGCGCGGTCTGCACGGCTTCGAGACACATCCGGTGTGTGCCGTGCGGATCGGAGAGATCACCG
>DASTTD010000270.1:0-9940 GCA_035760325.1 Gemmatimonadaceae bacterium | reverse complement strand
CAGGAATGGGATTCCGAAGGATCAGGGCATGTTCGATATCGGGCCGCAAACGGCCGCTTCCTACTCCAGAGCGATCGCGGCCGCGAAAACCGTCATCTGGAACGGCCCAATGGGAGTGTTCGAGACACCACCTTTCGATGCGGGCACCCGGGCCGTGGCGGAAGCGATGGCGGCGGCGACAGCGAAGGGGGCAACAACGATAGTCGGCGGCGGCGACTCGGCCGCGGCCGTAGCGGAGGCGAAGCTGGAGGACAGGATGAGTCACGTATCCACCGGCGGAGGAGCCTCGCTCGAATTCCTCGAAGGAAAGAAGCTGCCGGGAGTCGAAGCGCTCGACGACGCCTGATGTTGAAGCGACCCGTATTCGCCGCGAACTGGAAAATGCACCACGGCCCCACCGCGGCGCACGAGTTCATGCAGTCGTTCCTCGCGGCCTATGAGCCGCGCATCGACCGCACGGTAATTTTTTTTCCGTCCGCCCTTTCGCTCGCGGCGGTAGCGTCGGTGGCGTCCTCGCGTCCCGACATCGTCGTCGGAATCCAGAACATCCACTGGGCCGAAAAGGGACCATTCACGGGCGAGACCTCGGCAGAGATGGCAAAGGATGCCGGAGCGCGGATGATTCTGGTCGGACATTCGGAACGGCGACACGTTTTCGGTGAAACGGACGCGCAGTGCGCCAGGAAATGCGTGGCGGCCACGAGAGTCAGGCTTCCATTCATGCTGTGCGTGGGCGAAAAAATCGAGCAGCGTGAAGCGGGCGAGACTTCGGCGGTCGTTGCCCGACAGCTGCGCGAGGGACTGTCCCAGATCCATAACCTCATCTCGGCGGATTTTCTGCTCGCATACGAGCCGGTCTGGGCGATTGGGACCGGTCTTACTGCAACGCCCGGCGACGCGTCGGCCATTCACACGCTCCTCCGTTCCGAGCTTAGCGCGATGATCGGGACGCGGGCCAACGAGATTCCGATTCTTTACGGCGGCAGCGTCAACGTCGGAAACGTCGCGACCCTCGTTGCGGCGCCGGAGATCGACGGGCTGCTCGTCGGTGGAGCGAGCCTCGAGAGCGCCTCGTGGATGAAGATCGTTCAGGCTTGACTGGCATGATCGAGCTACTGATATTGAATGGTTGAACCCTAATTGAATCAATGCTTTACACCTTTCTTCTCACACTGCTCGTCATCGACTGCGCCGTCGTCATCGGCGCCATCCTTCTGCAGAGCGGCAAGGGCGGCGGCCTCGCCGCCAGCTTCGGCGGCGCCAGCTCTTCGCCCGATGCGTTCATCGGTATCCGGCAGGCCGGCAACCTCCTCACGAAAACGAGCTGGTGGGGCGGCGGTGCTTTTCTCGTTCTGGCTTTCATTCTCCAGATGATGTCAACGCGGACCACGGCTCCCCGCTCGGTCCTCGAGAGGGGGCTCGGATCGCCGCCTGTCAATACGACCCCCGCTCCGACCTCGGCGCCCGCTGTTCCGCTCGAGCCGGTGCCTACGACGCCCGCGCCTGCGACCACCCCCGCTCCCGCCACTCCTCGCCAATAAGTTGGCCGACTACACCAGAGCGTCGGAGCCAGGGTTCCTCCTCCTCGAGGATGGGACCCTTTTTCGTGGGCGGCTGAGCGCCGGCACGCCGGACTCGGCCCTTCCGGCAGTGGCCGAGGTCGTGTTCACGACCAACCTGACCGGGTATCAGGAAGTGTTCACCGATCCGTCCTATCAGGGTCAGATCGTGGTGATGACGGCCCCTCAGATCGGCAACTACGGCATCAATACCGAGGATCCCGAATCAGGCTCCCCTCAGGTTGCCGGCGTCATCGTCCGTGAGCTGTCGGCGACACACTCGAACTGGCGGGCTACGGGCGGTCTTGGCGCATGGCTGGCGGCAGCCCAAATCCCGCTTCTGGAGGAAGTTGATACGCGCCGTCTCACTCGTCACATCAGGTCCGTTGGGGTGATGCGGGGTGTGATCGGGGCGGGGTCGGAGCCCGACGAACAGAGTCGCGCCGCACTGGAGGCGTGTCCGTCGATGGAGGGGCTCGATCTGGCATCGCGGGTCACGACGAAAGAGACCTATAGCTGGGGCGATCCGCGCGCCCGCCATCACATCGTGGCCTACGACTATGGAATAAAGCGCAACATTCTACGCCTTTTCGCTGAGAATGATTGTCGCGTAACAGTCGTCACCGCCGATACTTCCGCGGCGGCCGCGCTGGAGCACGATCCGGACGGGATCTTTCTTTCAAATGGGCCGGGCGATCCAGCCGCCGTCAGCTACGCCCGGAAAACTCTCAGCGAGCTTACGTCCAGCGGAGTACCGACTTTCGGAATCTGTCTCGGCCACCAGCTCCTGGGTCTCACCTTCGGTGGGGACACCGCCAAGATGCCGTATGGCCACCGAGGCGGGAATCATCCGGTAAAGGAGGTCGAAACCGGGCGCGTGCTGATCACATCCCAAAACCATGGGTTCGCCGTCCAGGGAGATGAGGGCGGGGTCCTGGGCGCGCCGGACCTCGAAGTCACCCATGTGAACCTCAACGACGGGTCGATCGAGGGGCTACGCCACCGCGAGCTGCCGGTGTTCGGGGTACAGTACCACCCCGAGGCAGCGCCGGGACCGCACGACGCCCGGCCGCTTTTTCAGGAGTTTCTCAGTGCACTGAAGACCGCCCCGCGTTAGTTGGGGGTTGCTTGACACCCTGTCAGTAAAGCCATAACTTCAAAAGACTTACGCTATTTACCGGCTTTCCTCCCGGGACTAATCAAATGACCAAAGCCGACCTCGTCGAGCGTGTCACGGCCCAGATCTCACGCACGGCCGGGCCGATGATTTCCAAGAAGGACTGCGCTCGCGTCGTCGATGCTTTCCTCGAAGCGATCAAGGAATCGCTCCAGACGCAGGAAAATATCGAGGTGCGCGGATTCGGCACTTTCAAGATCCGGAATCGCAAGACCCGAATGGCCCGGAATCCACGCACGGGGTCTCCCGTCGAAGTCTCCGCCCGTCCCGTCCCCGTGTTCAAGCCATCGAAAGAGCTGCGTGCCCTCGTCGCCGGCATGGACGTGTCGCAGATGTCCGAAGCGTAACGACTTAGCTCGTTTCAGTCGCAGGAGGGGAGCATGTCGGTGGTGATCGTGCAGTTATTTGCCTCCTATGCCGAGCTCGTGGGCAGAACCACAATCACCGTGCCGCTCACCGATGGGGACAGAGTTTCCGACCTTCTGCGAAACCTGCGGTCAGTGCCACTGGCCTCTGCGCTGCCCGAATCACCGCGAGTCGCCGTCAATCACGCTTTTGCCGCCGGATCGACCCGGCTTCACCCAGGCGACGAGATAGCTCTCATTCCTCCGGTCGCCGGGGGATGAGTCGCTCTGCTCTCGTCGATCGGCCAATAGATCCCGCCGCCCTCATCGACGAAATCTCTTCCCCGGGCTGCGGAGCGGTGTCGCTATTTCTCGGAACCGTGCGCGACACGAACGAAGGCGAACCCGTAACCGGTATCGATTACACCGCGTATCGCGCTATGGCCGAAGCTGAGCTGGCGAAAATCGTAGATGAAGCGATGCGGAGGTTTGGCGGCGTAGCGGTGGTAGTGGAGCACAGGATCGGCACGTTGGCGCTTGGCGAGATCAGTGTCGCGATCGTCGCCGCGCACGCGCACCGCGCTGCCGCGCTCGATGGGGTACGCTACGTCATCGAGGAGCTCAAGAGGCGTGTACCGATCTGGAAGCTGGAGCATTACGCTGATGGCACTCGAGCGTGGGTCGATCCGACGACTGCGCACCGGCCGCGAGTGAGCGCGTACCAGTGACTGCTCAGACACTGAAGGACGGGTTCGGGCGAAGCATTGAGTATCTGCGGATCTCGGTAACGGACCGGTGCAACTTTCGCTGCCTCTACTGCATGCCGGTCGCCGGTCTCCAATGGCTTCCCAAGGCGGAGATACTGTCGTACGAGGAAATCGCGAGCGTCGTCGAGCAGCTGGCGCCGCTTGGATTGAGGCGCCTGAGAATCACCGGAGGCGAGCCTACGATTCGTCCGGATCTGGAGCGACTGGTCGGGATGCTCCGCGCTGTTCCGGGAGTCGAGGACATCTCGCTTTCCACCAACGGCCTACGTCTCGCCGAGCTGGCGCCGACGCTGAGAGCGGCGGGTCTCGACCGTGTCAACATCAGCATCGACTCCCTGCGCTCAGAGCGAATCAAGGCGATCTCGCGCCGAAATCTCGAGTTCGATCCCGTCGCCGCGGCGATTGCGGCTGAAGATGCGGGGCTTTCCCCCATCAAGATCAACGTCGTGGTGATGCGCGGCATCAACGATGACGAAGTGTGCGATCTGGCGCGACTGACATTAACCCGGCCATGGCACGTGCGATTCATCGAGCTGATGCCGGTTGGCGAGTTACGGGATCTCACGTGGGATCATGTCGTTCCCAGCGAGGAAGTGCTGCGATCGCTTGAAGCTCTCGCGCCTCTCGAGCCGTTCGATGGACCGGCGCGCGGCAACGGCCCGGCCCGGTATTTCAGGTTTCCCGGCGCCGCGGGCAGTGTCGGGATCATCACGCCGATGACACACACGTACTGCGGTAGCTGCAACCGCGTCCGTCTCACCGCCGACGGCAGGCTTCGGACGTGCCTGTTCGGCACGGCCGAAACGGATCTTCGCACTCCACTGCGCGATGGCATTCCGCTCGAGCCGTTCTTCCGCGCTGCGCTCAGCCAGAAACCAAAGGAGCATCACCTCCTGCAGATGAACGTCGGCGGTCTCCGCGCTCTTTCCCAGGTTGGCGGCTAGCAGCGTTTTTCGGCGTGATTGCTAGGGGTAGTGGTCGCGAATAGCTTTCGCGCCACCAACTCTCCCAACAACGAGCGACAATGGTCAACAAGATTACCGTGGTGGGTGCGGGGAACGTCGGCGCAACGACGGCGCAGCGGCTCGCCGAGAAGGAGCTCGCGCGCACCGTCGTGCTCGTTGATATCCAGGAGGGGATTCCTCAGGGAAAGGGGCTCGATCAGTGGCAATCAGCCCCGATCGAAGGCTTCGACAGCCGGGTCATCGGCACGAACGGGTACGATGAGACACGCGACAGCGACCTGATCGTGATTACCGCCGGCATTGCGCGCAAGCCCGGCATGTCGCGCGACGACCTCCTCAACACCAACGCGGGAATCGTAAAGCAGGTAAGCGAGCAGATCAAAGGAACGTCGCCCAACGCGATTCTGATCGTCGTCTCCAACCCGCTGGACGTGATGTCGTACGTCGCCATGAAGGTGACCGGGTTTCCGCGGGAGCGCGTGCTGGGAATGGCGGGGGTTCTCGACACGGCGCGGTATCGCGCATTCCTCGCTGAGGCGCTCGACGTTTCGGTGAGAGACATCCAGGCCATGGTTCTGGGCGGACACGGCGACACCATGGTTCCCCTCGTTTCCTACACGTCCGTGAGCGGGATCCCGATCACTCAGCTTCTGGCGCAAGCGAAGCTCGAGGCAATCGTGGAGCGAACGCGAGGGGGTGGCGCCGAGATCGTCAAGCACCTGAAGACAGGCTCAGCCTATTACGCGCCTTCCGCGGCGGCCGTTCAGATGTGTGAGGCCATCGTGCACGACCAGAAACGGATTCTTCCCTGCGCCGCCTGGCTCGACGGGGAGTACGGCATGTCGGGACTCTTTCTCGGCGTTCCCTGCAAGCTTGGGCGGCGGGGACTGGAGAAGATCATCGAGGTGGAGCTCACGGCCGACGAGCGCACCGCTTTGGCGAAGAGCGCCGATGCGGTGCGCGAGCCGATGGCCGCGGTGAAGCTCTAATGGTTGACGAGTCAGAAAGGGACCCCGAGGCAAAGCCACCACCCGAGTTGGTCAAACCGACTCGCCCGACAGGCGGAGGGAATCGCCTGGTGTGGATCGCAATCGCTGTAGCTGCAGGATTGATCCTCGCCTACGCGGCAGGCCTGTTCAGGTAGCTGCGGCTAGGTCGTCTCCGAATCGATGTGTGGCCGCGGGACCTTGCCGCGCTCCACGTCCCGGTTCAGGCGGGTCTTCTCACTCTTCTTTTCGCCACGGTCGCGCTGTTGCCTGTCCTCGCCGAGGCGGTGGGCGCCGGTCGGATCGGTCCCGTTGTTTCTGGGGCGGCGCTGGACACCGCCATTGCCCGAGTGCAGCTGTTCCAGGATCTTCCTGCGGGTCTTGGAGCCATGCTGGCCTTCCGCGTGATCCTGTGGGCCCTTCTGTTTTCCGTTCTTGTTCTGCATCTGGGCTGACATCCTCCGATTGCAGTCGGTTCCTACTCCGGCAAGCCGGGGGCCAGATCACATCCTGGGCAGGGTCACTCCCTGCTGGCCCTGGTACTTTCCCTTCTTGTCCTTGTAGGACACCTCAGGTGGCTCGTCACCCTTGAAAAAGAGCACCTGCGCGATTCCTTCGTTTGCGTAGATCCTGGCGGGGAGCGGCGTCGTGTTGGAAATCTCGAGTGTGACGAAACCTTCCCACTCCGGCTCGAAGGGCGTCACGTTCGTTATGATCCCGCATCTCGCGTATGTAGACTTGCCGACCGTGATGGTTACGACGTCGCGCGGAATCCGGAAATACTCCACCGACCTGGCGAGCGCGAAGGAGTTGGGAGGGACGATGCATACATCTCCCTCGAACTCGACAAAGGATTTGGGATCGAAATTCTTCGGATCGACTATGGAATTGAGGACGTTGGTGAAGATCCTGAACTCCGGAGCGACGCGCATGTCGTAGCCGTATGAGCTGACTCCGTAGGATATCACGCCGGCTCGCACCTGGCGGTCTTCGAAGGGCTCGATCATCCCGTGCTCCTTCGCCATCCGGGTGATCCAGCGATCCGATTGAATTGACATTTCTGCGGGTTGGTTGCGGTGGGTGGCGCCATTCCTGCTGAGTTGCGCCTTCATCGGAATCTACGGTTTTCACACTGCCGATGCTATGAAATGCGAGGCGTTGAATTACACAGTTGGCAACGGTAAATTCCTCAAAATCCCGCTAGTGAAATTTTTCACGAAGTCCGGAAACTCATGGCGCGCGCATACTTCCCGGTCCTGATGCTGCTTGGATTCGTCGCCATCAACGCTGTGATGATGGTCGCGATTTCGACGCTGCTGGTGCGCTCGAGACCAACGCCGGTCAAGCAGCAGGCATATGAGTCCGGCATCCCGGCGCTTGGCGATGCCCGCGAGCGGTTCTCGGTGAGGTTCTACCTCGTCGCGATTCTGTTCATCATCTTCGACATCGAAACCGTGTTCATGATTCCATGGGCGGTCTACTACAAGCAGCTTTCCTGTTTCGTTCCGCTCGTGAACGAGGTATGCCCGGTGGGAAACATCTCGTTCTTCGGCCTCGGTGAGATGCTCGTCTTCATCGCGATTCTCCTCGTCGGCTTCATCTACGTCTGGAAGAAGGGAGCGCTCCAGTGGGATTGACGGTGCCCGGTAAACGCGACACCGTCTCGTACGCGCCGGAATCCCAGGAGGGCTGGGTCGCGACACGCCTGGATTTTCTGGTGAACTGGAGTCGCGCCAACTCGCTGTGGCCAATGCCGTTCGGAACCGCCTGCTGCGCGATCGAGTTCATGGCCACCGCGGCCAGCGATTTCGATCTCGCGCGCTTCGGCATGGAGCGGATGAGTTTCTCTCCTCGGCAGGCTGACGTTCTGATTTGCGCGGGCCGCGTCCCGTTCAAGCTTGCCCCGATCATTCGCCGCATCTGGCAGCAGATGCCCCAGCCCAAGTGGTGCATCTCCATGGGCGCGTGTGCATCGACGGGCGGCATGTTCGACAACTACGCGGTGGTTCAGGGAATCGATACGATCATACCGGTCGATGTCTACGTGCCGGGATGCCCGCCACGTCCTGAAGGGCTCATCTATGGAATCCGAATGCTTCAGGAGAAGGTGATGAACGAGCGCGCAGCCGACACGCGGACGCGCGACGAGATGGAGCCGGATCCGCAAAGTCAGCTCTTCATCCCGCCGTCGGCGATCGACGAGCTCAGCGAGCCGTTCGGAAATTCGGTGAACCAGACGAGGTCGGGTCAGTGACGACATTCGACGTCGTCGAAATTGGCGGCCAGGACTCCGGACCCACACCCGTCACCCCGAGAAACGTCCCTCACCGCGGCGGGGAAGCCAATCCGTCGGCGCAAGCGCTCCGGGAGAAGTTCGCGGCTGGCGTAACGCGGGTCGAGGTGATCTGGGGCGAGACAGTGATTTATCTGGATCCGGCGTCGGTGAAGGACGCGATCAGGTGGCTGCATGACGACCCCTCGCAGCAATATGATTATCTGAGCGACATCACAGCGGTGGAATATCGGGATGCCGAGGTGCCGATCGAAGTCGTCTGGCACCTTCGCTCACTTCCTTTCCGTCGCTTCCTGCGGATCAAGACCTGGCTGCGCAAAGGCCAGCCGCTGGAAATTGACAGCGTCTACGACATCTATCGCGCCGCTGATTGGCTCGAGCGTGAATGCTTCGACATGTTCGGTATCCGGTTCACCGGGCATCCCGACCTGCGGCGGATCCTGATGTGGGAGTCGTACAAGGAAGGATTCCCGCTCCGCAAGGATTTCCCCCTGCGCGGCCGCTTCAGCCGCTCGGAGCAGCTGCGACAGGCGCTCGCTCAGAACCCGGAAGCCCGGTATTCGATGGAAGAGCTCTCGATTGCCGACGCATTCGCCGAGCTTCCGGAAGACATGCGCGCGCGACTGAATAAAGGCGGGAGGACGGGGGAGTAGATGTCGAAGCGCACCGTTGAAGTCGAGCTCTCCACCTCCGGGCTCGACAGGCATGGCAAGCCGCAGCGCGTCCCACTCGTCACCAGCGACGGCGGTACCACGATAGCGCTCGAGCCGCCTCCCGGAGTCGAGCCCGATCTCGACGGCGAGCACATGCTCATCAACATCGGACCGCAGCACCCGGCCACCCACGGCGTGCTGCGGCTGGTGCTCGAGCTCGACGGCGAAACCGTCGTTCGGTGCATACCTCACATCGGCTATCTGCACTGCGGCTTCGAGAAAATGGGCGAGTATCGTCAGTACAACCAGATCATCTGCTGGACGGACCGTGAGGACTACCTCAACTCTCTCGGCAACAACGTCGCGTTTGCACTCGGCGCCGAGCGGATGTTCGGAATAGAGATCACGGAGCGCTGCAAGGTTCTGCGCGTGATCGCCAGCGAGCTGTCGCGGATCATGTCGCACCTCGTCTGGCTTGGCACGTTCTGCATCGACATCGGCGCGTTCACGCCGTTTCTGTGGGCGTTCCAGAGACGCGAGGAGATCTACCGCCTCATCGAGAAGTGGGTTGGCGCTCGCCTCACGACGTCAGCGACTCGCGTTGGTGGAATGGCGGCGGACATCCCGACCGGCTGGGTGGATGGCCTGAACCGTTTTACGCAGACCTTTCCATCGACGCTCGACGAGATCGACAAGGTGCTCACCAGAAATGCCATCTGGGTAGGCCGTACCGTCGGTCTCGGAGTCATGACGCCGGCTGAAGCCGTGAACTGGGGATTGTCCGGTCCGATGCTCCGCGCCTCCGGCGTCGCGTACGACGTTCGCAAGGATTTTCCGTACCTGGATTACGAGACCTACGATTTCGATGTTCCGGTCGGAACCAGCGGCGACGTCTATGACCGGTACCTGGTGCGCTTCGAGGAGATGAGGCAATCGGTGCGAATTCTGGAACAGGCGGCGGAACGACTTCCCGACGGACCGGTGAACATCGACGATCCCCGCACGATTCTTCCTCCGAAATCGAAGGCGACGAACGAGATGGAGTCGATGATCCATCACTTCAAGGTCGTGATGGAAGGGCCGCGGCCTCCGATCGGGGAATCGTACGTGGCCGTCGAGAGCCCGAAGGGAGAGAAGGGGTACTACATGGTGTCCGACGGGACTGCCAAGCCCGTGCGCTGGCGCATTCGTCCGCC
>DASTTD010000269.1:0-2838 GCA_035760325.1 Gemmatimonadaceae bacterium | reverse complement strand
GGAATCGGATCTCTCCGCCCTCCAGGACCTCGATCTCGCCTCGATGAATGAGCTCCGCGACCGGTTCGGCGTGAGACGAAGATCGCCGCACTGAAATGCCAGCGCGGTTCCGCGACTGGCGACGCGGTGTAACCGCGGGGGCGGCATCGCCGGCAAAAACCGTCGCCATCACCTTGATCGTCCTGAAATTCGCCAGCACGACCTGCGCGTCCGGTACCTTCCGCCCGAGCTGCGCCTCGAGGAACGCGATCAGCTCCAGAATCCGGAGCGAATCTATCACGCGCTCCTCGAAAAGTCGGGTATCGCCTGTAACGGTATGCCGAGTCTCGGGCGTAACCAGCTTCGTGCGCGTGTAATCGAGAAGGCGGCTCTCCAGCTCTCGCGCGGTCAGCACTGCTGCATTCCCCAGTTCGACTCGAGGCAGTATTTGACGACCCGCGGATAGAAGTCGAGCGAAGGCGGGGGCGCGATTCCGCTTCCTGTCAGAGCTTCAGCGGTTTTGCGCGTCTCGAACAGCTTTGGGTGCGCCAGCTGATAGGCAAAAGTACGGATAGAGCGTGTCGCGCTGCGCAGTACGTCGTTGCCGGTCTCTTCCACCGAGCGGACGAAGAGCTCGTAGGTATCGAGGTCCACCAGCAGCGGCCGCTCGATCGCGCGCCTGCGCCACGCGGGCCGGAACCGCACCAGGGAATCGACGGTCGATCCGATCAGGTCATCGAGCGTGCTGGCTTCGGCTCCGCTGGCGAGATGAAACACTCCTCCGCCAGGGTGATTGTCGATGAGGTGCAATGCGGCCTCCGCGACGAAATCAGTGCTCACGATATCGACTTTCTCGCCGGGATCGCCGGGAATCATCGGAGCCAGGCCGTTATATAGAAGTCGAATCGCCTGGTGGATCGCGTTGAAGCCGCGTACAGCACCAGTGCGCGAGTGCCCGACAACCGTGCTCAGCCGCAGCAGGAGTATCGGCAGCGACTCCATCGCGGCACGCACGACGCTTTCCATCTCCGCCTTCGACTGCTCGTAGGTGTTCACGTACCCGAAGCCACCATCTCCCTCATCAGACTCCGCGAAGATCCCCGACCGGCAGCCGCTCACGTAGACCGTGCTGAAGAACGCCGCTGACTGGAGCGACGGGCAGCATCGCGCGAATTCCAGCACGTTGCGCGTCCCTTCGACATTGAGCGATCGCGCCTCGCTCAGCGGAAGCGTGAACGACGTGGTGCCACCGCAGTGGACGATATGCGTCGTGCAGCGTGTGAGCGATGCAACCGCTTCCGGCGCCATGCCCAGCGTCGGACCGGCGGAGATATCTCCCGCGATAATGGAAATGTCGGCCTCAGCCGTCGTCGCCAGGGTGAATGCGCCGCGTTCCGAGGGCAGGTAGACATCGTCAACCGTAGTGCCGGTTGGCTCGGAGAGGATCGATTCGATTTCCGCCGCGCGTTCGGTCCCGCGCCTGACCAGCACGTTGACGGCGGTTCCCGGTCTCGACGCGAAGCGGCGCAGCAGCTCGCTGCCGACCGCGCCGGTCGCGCCGGTAATCAGCACCGATCGACGCTTCATCAGTGCTCCACCACCATGCACGCCCAGTTGAGGCCGTACCCGAACGTGAAAAGCAGGAGGAGGTCGCCGGGCTTGACGCGGCCGCTCTCCTGCGCCAGCCGCAGGTTGAGCAGCGTGTCCGACGCCACGGTGTGACCAACCCTGCTGATGTTCTCGGTGTAGACGCGCTCCGCTGGACACCCGATCAGACGACCCAGTATCTCCCAGCTGCGGAGGGAGACGTTGTGAGGGACTACCAGGGCAATGTCGTCGATCGTAAGGCCGGCTTTCTCGAGTGTCGTCTCGATCAGCGACCTGGCGGTCGGGAAATACGCGGCGAGAATCTCGTTCTCGAGCGATCCGGAATCCCACAGCGCGCCCTTGGTGACGTGAGTGCACTCGACGATCCGGTTTCGCTCCGCGCCCCTCCGCACCAGCGCGGCGCACGCGCCATCGGATACGACGTTGTAAATGAGATCGCGCTGTCGCGAAGGTGGGAATTTATCGGCGCTCACGCAGAGCACTGACCTGAGATCGTCTTCGGCCAGGATCATCGCGCGGGCGATGCGCAGCGCGGCGAACATCGATGAGCATCCGAGCTGATTGATGCCGATGACAGAGGCGTTGGGGAGATCGAGCTCGCTCTGGAGCTGCGAAGCCGGATACCGAAACAGATCAGCGACCTCGGTAAGCTCCAGCACCGGCTTGCGGGAGGAGCCATGACCCGTCGTCTCCGCATTCCACATGGTCGAGCTCGAGCTCAGTGCTGTCGCGTAAAGGATCAGCCCGATCTCGTCCCGATCGATGTCGTTTTCGGCGAACAGCGTATCCACCGCCGCCACCGCCATGTCGAGGTTCGACTCCTCCTCGGCCAGGTGGACGCTCCCGAAACCGAACGAAGCCAGCGTTTCCGCGGATCCGCTGAGCAGTCCCGCGCTGTGGAGCTCCGCCAGCGTGGCCACGCGGGATGGCAGGTACTCCGCCATCGCCTCGATCCCCGCGTGATGCGGGCGGGGCTGCGCCGCAAGGCGTGCCGATGCCGTAAGTGGTTGTCGTTTCGCCATTTGAGGTGGGCTCGCCGCTTTTGTCATGCTGCAGAATACCCCGCCGGGAACGGTCCCGGGATACGTCGTGTTACGTAGCTCAACGTCCGGCCTCGCTCCAGGTGCGAACGCGGAGGGTGGGAAACGAGCCGCTGAACTGCTTTCCGAAAAGCGACCGGATGAGCACCGCCTTTTTTGATCCGCTGCCGCCGCTCAGCCGCACGCGCATCACCGGCGGATCACCATGGAT
>DASTTD010000268.1:0-2107 GCA_035760325.1 Gemmatimonadaceae bacterium | reverse complement strand
TGGGTTCATTCCGGGCGTTAAGCCCGGAGCGAAGACGGCCGAGTACATCGACCACGTCGTGTCCCGGATTACCTTCCCCGGCGCGATCTTCCTGGCGTTCATCGCGCTGCTGCCGGTGTTCATCGCCGACATGATCGCCGTCCCGTTCGCGTTCGGCGGCACATCGCTGCTGATCGTCGTCGGTGTCGCGCTCGATACCATGGCCCAGGTGAACCAGCACCTGCTGCTCAGGAAGTACGACGGGTTCATGAAAAAGGGGCGGGTGCGGTTCCGGGGACGGAGCGCCGGGGGCAGCTTCTAGGATCACGTTCGCGACCGGGCGCGGTTACCTCGCGTTCTGTTGCAGTTAGCCGGTAAGCCCTACTAAAACGCCATCGATGATCATCGTGCTGCTCGGCCCGCCCGGCGCGGGAAAGGGAACCCAGGCCGACAAGCTCGCGGCGAAACTCGGGGTTCCGAAGATCGCGACAGGCGACGTCCTGCGCGCCGCCCTGCGCGACGGCACCTCGCGCGGCCGTGAAGCGAAGGCGTACATGGACCGCGGCGACCTCGTCCCCGACTCGGTGATCTTCGGAATTCTGCGTGACGTCATGAGCTCCCCTGCCGCGAAGAACGGGGCCATTCTGGACGGCGCGGTGCGAACCGTCCCCCAGGCAAAGGAGCTCGCGATAATGCTCGCCGAGCTGGGACGAGGGGTAGACAAGGTGCTGCTGTTCGACATCTCCGACGACAAGCTGACTGATCGCCTCAGTGGCCGCACCGTCTGTGAAAAGTGTCAGACCCCATACATGGGCCGGGAGCCGGGCTCGAGATGCGAGAAGTGCGGCGGTGTGCTAATGCGCAGAAAGGACGATGAGCCCGAGGCGATCAGAAACAGGCTCAAGGTTTATCGGGCTCAAACCGAGCCGGTCATCGAGTGGTATGGCGACCACGGCATGAAGGTGAAGAAGGTCGATGCCGACGGTTCAGTCGACGAAGTAACCCGCCGCGCCGTGGAGGCGCTGGAGCCGTGATCCAGATCAAGTCGCAGCGCGAGATCGAGATAATGGCGCGCGGCGGCGAGATACTCGGGGCGACCGTTCAATTGCTCGAGCAGAGCGTCCGGCCGGGGATGACGACGCTGGAGCTCGACAGGATCGCCGAGGACTTCATCAGGAGCCATCCCGGCGCGGTGCCCGCGTTCAAGGGTCTCTACAACTTCCCCGCGAGCATCTGCACCTCGATCAACCAGGAGATCGTGCACGGGATTCCCTCGAAGAAGCGCGTGATCGAGGAGGGCGACATCGTATCGATCGACATTGGCGTCCGTCTCGATGGCTATTACACCGATTCCGCGACGACGGTTGCCGTTGGGACCGTCGATGCGCAATCCCGGAAGCTGCTCGACGTCACGCGGGAAGCGCTATCAGCCGGCATCGCCGCCGCCACGCCGGAGAATCATCTCGGAGACATCGGCGCCGCTGTGCAGGAAGTCGTGGAGGCGGCGGGTTTCAGCGTCGTGAGAGACCTCGTCGGGCACGGGATCGGGGTCGGCTTTCACGAAGAGCCGCAGGTCCCGAACTATGGAAAGCCAAAGCGAGGGGCGAGGCTCAGTCCCGGCCTCACCATCGCCATCGAGCCAATGGTCAACGTTGGGAAGCCGGATACCCGGACGATGCCGGATCGGTGGACCGTGGTGAGCGTCGACGGCACGCGCTCGGCGCACTTCGAGCACACCGTGGCCATCACCGAGGCGGGACCGCGGGTTCTTACGGCGCTGCCGGGGTAGGCTCAGCCAGCCAGGGTCCGCTCCACTATCGAAGTCGTCTTCTTCGTGAGCTCGCTGACTTGCCGCACCATCTCCGCGGCATCGCGCTCGAGCCCCGATCCCTTTGACTTGTCATCGAGCGCCTGCACGTTGACGCGAACGTTGTAGGCGGCGCCGCGGCACCCTGCCTCGGCGAGAAGTGCCGCAACTCCGGCATCAGTAAGCGCGTTGGAATTGCCCTTCTCCGCGACGACGGAGGCCAATCTCGCCACTTCGACGCAGCAGCGGGCCGTCTCGAGCGGTACTTCCGCGGCCTCGAGCAGCGCGGTGGTGATGGTTTCGGCGCGTTGCCGCGCGGCG
>DASTTD010000267.1:0-3740 GCA_035760325.1 Gemmatimonadaceae bacterium | reverse complement strand
GGAGTGAACCATCGGGCCGTGGTGAGTCTCAACCCCCCCGCCGCGCCGAGAGAAACCACGCTCTGAGCGCTGCCCTTGCCGTAGGTGGGCGTCCCGATGATGACCGCGCGATCGTGATCCTGGAGCGCGCCGGCAACGATCTCCGCGGCGCTCGCGCTGCGCCCGTCCACGAGGACGATGAGCGGAAGCCGCGGCCACTTTTGCGGTATCGTATCGGCATACTCCCGGTTGGCCTCGGTCAGCCGCCCGCGCATGCTGACGATCTTCTGGCCCGGATTGAGAAAGAGGTCCGACACCCGCACGCCCTGCGTCAGCAGGCCGCCGGGATTCGTGCGCAGGTCGAGAATCAGGGTTCTCATTCCTTTTGCCAGCAGCCCGGACACTGCCCTGTTCAGCTCCTGCGTGGTGGAGTCGGTGAACGCCTTCAGATCCACATAACCGATCCCACCTCTGAACATCGATGCGCGGCGAACGGCGCTCTGATGGATGGTGGTGCGCGACAGCGTCAGCCTGATCGGGAAATCCACACCAGGCCGCTCGACGGTCAGCTGCACCGGGGTTCCCGGTTTTCCCCGCAGCAGCTTCGATGCTTCTTCGTTGGTCCATCCCTTCGTCGGCTTGCCCATGATCTCGACAATGCGATCACCCGGCTGCACGCCTGCGCGCTCCGCCGGACCGCCGGCGATGGGTGCTACGACTATCAGCCAGCCATCGCGGAGGTCCACCTCGATCCCCAGGCCGGCGTAATTGCCGCTCGTCGTCTCATGCAGCCGCGCGAAGCGCTCGGGGGTAAGGAACGCTGAATACGGGTCGTTCAGCTCGTAAAGCATCCCGTCGACTGATTTCCGGTAGAGCGCTGAGTCGCTGACCGGCTCGACGAACTCGGTCTGGACGTGCCGGAATACGCTCTCGAACAGACGCGTTCCTTCGAAGATGGTGAAGGTTCCGGTCCGCGCTCCGCGATGGACCAAAGCACCACCGGTGACCATGGCCACGACGATCGTTCCGACAACGATCGCGGTGCGGGCGGCGGCGGATGAGACAAATCGGGGGAAGCTGACAGGCATCGCCTTTAACTCGGGAGTCGGCCGAAAAGTTTCGGGAAAGCGCTCGCCAGGACGCTGGCGACGCGATCGAATATCGCGTTCTCGTCGCCCGTCCCATCTATCAAAGTGATGGGTCCGCACTCAGGATGGGAGTCCTGCCATGCTTTTTCCGCGAACTGCCTGAACGCCGCACCGACGCGATCGTGGAATTCCGGGCCGGATTCCTCCATCCGGTCCCGGTCCCCGCGCGCGTCCGCGCGGGCGAGCCCTTCCGTTACGGGAATGTCGAGAAGCAGTGTCAAATCAGGCACCAGACCTCCGGTTGCCAGGGTATTCGCCGCGCGGACCTCATCCTCCGGCAAGCCACGCCCCGCAACCTGATACGCATAAGTCGAAAGAAAGAAACGATCGAGCAGCACGACGCTTCCACGGTCGAGGGAAGGCCGGATCTCACGGGCCGTCAGCTCAGCCCGGGAGGCCATGAACAGCAGCGCTTCCGCCGCGTCCGTTAGCTCACGCTCGGGGTCGAGGAGAATCTCCCGGATGGCGTCGCCAACGGGCGTTCCACCGGGCTCGCGCACCGCAATGCATTGAACGCCGCTATCGGCCAGCCGCTCGCTGAGACGCCTGAGCTGAGTAGTCTTGCCGGCGCCTTCAGGCCCTTCGAACACGATGAGCTTTCCGGCTGCCATCTCAGGAGAGAGTGATGATCGGACTCGCCGCGCCTTTTTTCATGCCGTCCATGATCCACTGATTCACCCGGAGCATGACTTTGTCGAAGTTCTCCTGCGCGGCGACCGCGCGCTGATAAGCGGGCCGTGACTGAATCTGCCCAAGCAGGTTGTCGAGCTTCACTTCCATCTCCGGCGTCGGCTCTTCCCCGCGCTGTATCATTTGCTGCGCTTCACCTCGCAGCCGTTCCATCTCCTTGAGCAACGCAACGGCCTCGCGGTCCTCGCTCATTCCCTCGCTCGATCGCTTGAGCGCCTGATACTCGGGGCTCTGTCCGATGAGCCTGCCCAGCTCCCTGGCCTTCTCTTCCAGCATCGTATCTCCGTTTGTTCCGAGGTGCGCTAGCGGCGCCGCGCGAAAACGAAGCGCTCACGTCCGCTGAGGTCGAGGAGCACCTCGACTTCGGTGTAGCTGCCTTCAACGGCTACCAGCTCGGCGACCGTCCCCGCGCGCCGCACGTCGACCTCGAGCGCAAGAATTCCTCCCGGGCGGAGAGCGTGGGAGGCCTGATCGACAATGCCGCGTGTCACGGACAGTCCGTCGCCCGCCGAGAGCAGCGCGACGGCCGGCTCCCAGTCGCGAACGGAGGGCGGGAGCGACGCGCTTTCCGAGTACACGATGTAAGGGGGATTGGAAACGATCGCATCTACCTTCTCGTTCGCCAGCGGTGCGAGGAGCGCGCCGTGCACCAGCTCCACGGGCGAGCGGAGCGCCGGCCGCAGCAGGTCCAGGTTTTTTTGCGCGACCGCCAGCGCCCCGCGCGATACATCGGTCCCGACAACGCGGTCGAAGTCGTGCTCGAACGCCAGGGAAAGCGCGATCGCTCCCGATCCGGTTCCGATATCCACGACGGTCCGGATATGCTGGTCACATCGCTCGAGAAAGCGGTCGACGAGCAACTCGGTCTCGACACGGGGGATCAGTACCCGGTCGTCGACTTCCAGCGTGAGATGACGAAAAGAAGCCCGTCCCACGGCGTATGCGAGCGGAGCGCCGATTACCCGCTGCTGCGCGGCGCGAACGGCCGCGGCGACCATCGCGCCCGACACCTTGGACTCCGCGTTCGCGCTCGGCCAGAACCGCGGCACATCGAGCAGCGCCGCGACGATGTCGCCAGCCTCCCGGTGCGGCTCGGACACATTCCCTGCTTCGAGCGCGACAGCGAGCACCTCGACGAGCGCGCCTACGTTGGCGACAGAGTCGGCATTCGCGATAGCCGTTTGCGACGCCTTACTCACCGAGCTTCTCCTCGATGTCGGCAACCTTCAGCGCTTCGATGAAGGGATCGATCTCTCCATTCAGAACCTTGGTCAGCTCGTGAAGGGTGAGGTTGATGCGGTGATCCGTGACGCGATTCTGCGGATAATTGTAGGTGCGGATCTTCGCCGATCGATCGCCTGTCCCCACCTGCGTTTTGCGCATCCGCGCGCGCGCCGCCTCCTGTTCCGCGATCCGCGCGTCAAGGAGTCTTGCACGGAGAACCTCCATCGCCTTGAGCTTGTTCTGAAGCTGCGATTTCTGGTCCTGCTGGCTGACGACGATCCCGCTCGGGATGTGCGTGATGCGAACAGCGGAGTCGGTGGTGTTGACGCTCTGGCCACCCGGGCCGGAGGACCGGAAGACGTCGATCCGCAGATCCCTGTCCTCGATCTTCAGATCGATCTCTTCCGCCTCGGGGAGGACGGCAACCGTGGCGGCGGATGTGTGGATCCGTCCCTGGCTTTCGGTGACCGGAACCCGCTGTACGCGATGCACACCGGACTCCCACCGCATCGCGCCGAAGGCGCCCTCTCCCTTCACCTTGAAGATCGCCTCCTTCACGCCGCCCAGCGTTCCGTCGGATTGCGAGATGACCTCGACCCGCCAGCGGCGTCCTTCGGCAAACCGCGTGTACATCCGGTAAAGATCCGCGGCGAAGATCGCGGCCTCGTCGCCTCCGGCGCCCCCGCGGATTTCTACGAT
>DASTTD010000266.1:0-2193 GCA_035760325.1 Gemmatimonadaceae bacterium | reverse complement strand
ATGCTCCTGCCGCCCTCCGAGCTCACGATCGTCGAGGCGATCATCTCGGGCGACGTTGAGATCGAGGGGAACATGGAATCCGCGATGGGACTCGCGGACGCTATTGGAAAGAACGTTCAGTCCGCCGGCGGAATCGCGAAGCTGCTGCCCGCGGTGCTCGCCCTCCCCAAGGACGACGAAGCTCCACCTCTCGACGAGACGCGTTATTCCCGTGGTCTGCGTCTTCTCACTCCCCGGGCGAGAAAAAGCACCGAGTCCGAGATCCGCTTCCATTACGACGTCGGCAACGACTTCTACGCCCTGTGGCTGGACAGGCGCATGCTTTACACCTGCGCCTACTATAAGAAGGAGACAGACGACCTCGACACCGCGCAGCTGAACAAGCTGGATCACATCTGCACGAAGCTGCGTCTCGAGCCAGGCGAGCGGTTTCTCGATATCGGCTGCGGATGGGGTGGCCTGGTGATGCACGCAGTCGAGAAGTACGGCGTGATCGGCACCGGCATCACCTTGAGCGCCGCGCAAGCGGAGTGGGCCCAGCGGAGGATCGCGGAGAAAGGACTTGGCGGCAGGTGCAAGGTCGAGGTGATGGACTTCCGCGACCTCCCCCGTGGCGCGCGCTTCGACAAGATCAGCTCGGTGGGAGTTACCGAGCACATCCCCGAAGACCAGCAGCCGGCGTATTTCCGGCGCGCGTTCGAAGCGCTCGAGCCGGCGGGACTCATGATGAACCACTGCGAGGTCAGCACGCGCACCGCGCGCCGCACCCACACGGTCGGTGAGAAATTCAGCCGCTGGCTCTGGAAGCGCGACCAGTTCATCGACAAGTACGTCTTCCCCGACGCGAAGCTCGTTCCGCTCGCATCAGTGATACGCGCCGCCGAGAAGGTCGGGTTCGAGACTCGCGATGTCGAGAGCCTGCGAGAGCACTACGCGATGACTCTGCGCGCCTGGATCAGGGGCCTGGAGCAGAGAAAGGCCGAGGCGATCCGTCTGGTCGGCGAGCGGACGTACAGGGTATGGAAGCTCTACATGTCGGCCGCCGCGTACGGATTCGACACCGCCGGGTTGAATCTCGCTCAGACCTTGCTCGCCAAGCCTGGTCCGGGCGGAGATTCGAAGATGCCGTTGACGCGCGAGTACATGTACCAGACCTCCACCTGAGAGGAACAGAATATGGCGGTGCGGGACTTCGTCGATCTGCAGGGCGTTAAATGGAAGGTGTGGCCCGTGACCCCCACGTCCCTTCAGCCGATAACGGCCGCCGAGGATTACCTGGGCGACTACGGTGAGGGCTGGCTCTGCTTCGAGTCAAACACCGAGCGGCGACGGCTTGCGAAGTACCCCGCGAATTGGGATACCCTTTCCGACAACGGACTTCTTCAGCTTCTCAAGACCGCGGCCCCTGCGCCGATGAAACGAAATACGCCTCCCAAAGCCAGCGGAGGCGCGCCGCCGCCACCCTGACCGGGGTAGTAAGGTGCGAGCCGCGAACGGGACGCGCAGGGCGCGGCAACCCTCCCGCGGCCGTGAGAGTCCAAGTACCAGCACCGCATGAAACGCCGCGGTCGGGCCGTGCCTGACGCATGGGCGGCGTTTGAGCAGCGCATTGAATCAGATCTCAGCCTCGCACCTCAGATGAATCGCTCATTCATTTTCGCCTGCGCCACTTTCTGCGCGCTCGGGCTGCTCACCCCTGCGACCGGCGTTTCGGCGCAGGAGACCGATGTCATTCGTGGAACGGTCGTCTCCGCCGACGGCAAACCGCTCGAGGACGTGAAGGTGACCGCGACATCGGTTTCGGGGAACGTCAACCGGACCGCTCGCACCGACCGCAATGGGCGCTACACGATCACGTTTCCCGGCGGAGACGGCGATTACATGGTGGAGTTCGCGGCTATCGGATATGGCGCCCGAAGATTCCAGGTGAAGCGAACGGCGGATCAGGAAATTCTGGTTGCAGACGCGAGACTTCTGCCGGCCGCCGGCGAGCTCGACACCGTAAGAGTCATCGGCCAGCGCGACCGTCCGCGCCGCAACGATGCCTCGCCGGACATCAGTGGCAGCGAGCGTCCCGTCGACAACAACGCGCTGTCTGCGGATCAGCAGGGCGACCTTGCCGCGATGGCGGCATCCATCCCCGGCGTGCAGCTCGTTCCCGGCTCGGACGGCGATCCCGCCGGGTTCTCAGTG
>DASTTD010000265.1:0-2918 GCA_035760325.1 Gemmatimonadaceae bacterium | reverse complement strand
TCCACCGCCAGCCGGACTCCGCCTCCGATCGCCGCCACGCCCTTCACGCCCTCGTGTCCTGCCCGACCGGGTCCATCGGCACGCTCGGTGACGACCGCCCGACGGAGGTGACGGACGACTTCCCGCTGCCGGTCGAGGAGCCAGGGCAATTGCACTCATTTGCCGAGGGAATCGCATAGGACGTGTTCGAGGAACGTCTCGTCCCAGCCGGCTTTGAGCCGCTTGTTTTTGATGCCGATCTGGGCCTCGGCTTTCTTCAACATGGCCAACGCCATCTTGCGGACCACGGACACGTTCTCGGGGGCGTGTCCTTCCCGGAGCCGGTGATCGTCCTCACGGAACGCCACATCCAGGACCCAATGGCACTCGTTCTCGATGCTCCAGTGCCGGCGGCTCGCGCCCAGGAACATCGTCCCGGACCCCCGACGGCTGCTGATGTAGTAGCGCACCTCGCGGCTCTCCTTCTTCCCCTTCACCTTCCGCCGACGCACCACGCACACCACCGACTTCAAACCCGTCCACAGCGCGCGGTCCCGGATGGCCTCCAGGTTCGTCAGCACGACGCAGAACCGGAGTTCCTCGCGACCGTGGGAGCGCTCGTCGGTCTGGTGCCGGCTCCGTCCCACGAAGTCCGTCTCCAACGCCCCTCGAACCAGGGCCTTGATGTCCTCGAAGAGACGGGGTTGGTTCTCCTTGACCGCCAGCAGGTAGTCGCCCCCGCCGTTGACGATCTGCGCGGCGATGTTCTTCTGGCACCCGGCCGCGTCGATGCTCACCAGCGCCCCCGAAATGTCGAGCAGCGCCAGCAATTCCGGGATCGCCGTGATCTCGTTGGACGTCTCGTCGGTGCGCACCTGGGCCAGCGTGACACCGTTCTCCGCTGACCACGCACTGACGATCTGGACCGTCCGATTGCCGGAAGTCGTCTTCCGCTTGGACCCGCGCATGGCCTTCCCGTCGATCGGGATCTGCTTGAGCTTCAGGCGGTCGGACATGGACTCGACCCAACCGAGGAAGCACTTCTGGAACTGGGTCGGATGGATGATGGCGAAGACGCGGTTGAGGGTGTCGTGGGACGGGATGCCGTTGGCGAGTTTGAGCCCGAGTCGATCCCGGAACCACTCCTCCTTGGCCCGGGCGAACTGGGTCACGCTGACGAAGTCGTCGGCCCCGCCGATGGTGGCGACGACGACGATCAGGATGATGTCCATGAAGTTGTGGACGCACCTGAGTTGGACGCGTGGATCACGGAGTTCGGCGAAGTAGTCCGCCAGCGGTCGCGGGGTGGTGGCCATGACAACGCTCCGGGTGGGTGGAGCGGAACATTGTCGAACCCGACCCGCGAATGCGCCAGGGGTGCGGCAGCAGAAATGTGGGAGAGGCGAACGGTGTTCAGGTCCGGGCGCAAACGAATGGACAGCATGAAATCGGAGGCAATCTCATGCAATTGCCCTGCCCGAGAGCACGGAACGCGAGTCCGCAGGCGCCCCAGGTGACCAACCACGGCCAACGCGCGCGGCTGGGGAAGTTGCGTGGACTTGCGCGCGGTGCCGCGCCGTTCTACCACTTGGGCAGTGGTTCTCACGCCGCCCGCGCGTGGGCCCGTTTCCCGTCTGAAGCCCGGTGCGACCCATGGCGACCAAGCGGATTACCGTTGAATCGATCGGTTCCTACTTCGAGTCCCTGCCCGACCCCCGGCACACCCAGAACCGCAAGCACCTGTTCATCGACATCGTCGTGATCGCGGTGTGTGGCCTGGTCTGCGGTTGTGACGGACCGACGGCCATTCGCCGCTGGGCCGCCAATCGGGCCGATTGGCTCAACGAGTTCCTGACGCTCCCCAACGGCATCCCCTCGCGGGATTGCATCCGCAACCTGCTCATGGCTCTCCGGCCCGAAGCGTTCCAGACGTGCTTCCGGGACTGGATCGCCAGTGCCATCGCGACCGAGGACGGTGGCCCGGCTCGTCTCGTGGCCATCGACGGCAAAACCCTCCGGCGGTCCCACGACGGGTCCAATGGTCTGGGCCCGTTGCACATCGTCAGCGCCTGGGCCAGTGAGCACGGGATCGCCTTGGGCCAAGTGGCGACCGAGGAGAAGTCCAACGAGATCACGGCCATCCCCCTACTCCTCGAGCAGATCGAGCTCCACAAGGCGCTGATCACGATCGACGCCATGGGGTGTCAGAAGGACATCGCCCGCGACATCGTTGCAGGCGGCGGTGACTTCGTCATTGCCGTGAAGGACAACCAGCCGAAACTCAGCGCCGCGATAGACGCGATCATCGAGAAGCATCTGGAAGGCGAACTCAAAGAATTGCGGCACCGGAGCCACCAGACCCAGGAGCGCGGGCACGGGCGGCGGGATGAGCGGTCCTATTTCGTCGCCCAAGTGCCGTCGGACTTCGCGGCCAAGGAGGAGTGGCCGTGGATCAAGGCCATCGGCACGGCGGTGCGGATCACCACGCACGCCGACGGGAGCCAGAGCGACGAGGTGCGGTACTACATGCTGAGCCGGTTCCTGACCGGCAAGAGGTTCGGTGAGGCGGTTCGTGGTCACTGGGGCATCGAGTCGATGCACTGGGTTCTGGACGTCACGTTCCGTGAGGACGAGAGCCGCACAAGGCAGCGCGTTCTGGCCAACAACCTGAGCTGGCTCCGGCGGTTCGCCGTCACCCTACTGAAACGCCATCCCATCAAAGACAGTATCCGAGGCAAGATGATCCGCTGCCTCATGAACACACAGTTCCTCGACGAAGTCCTGACTTTACAAGGCGATTAAGTACGCGCTGACCGTGACGTCACCCTCGTCGGTTCGAAGGAATTCGCCAAGTTTGAGTTCTTGGGCCGGGACATACTTGCCACGGCTTACTGAATAGTAGGGGTGATCTGGACTGCTGGTCGCGGTAAACCCCGGCC
>DASTTD010000264.1:0-5828 GCA_035760325.1 Gemmatimonadaceae bacterium | reverse complement strand
CCGTGCTAAAGCGCAACTCGGGCGGGACACCTGTTTGTCCGCGCATCATCGTGACGCCTCCGTTGCGCGAGCGTGGTCGTTTCGTCACACGAGTCCGGCAGCTTTGGGGCAATTGAAGAAACAACGGATCTTCATCCCCGAACCCCCTCCCATGATATCGATCTTCCGTTCCGTCGCGAGAATGCTGTTGGTAGTCGTCTTCGCCGCCTTTCCCCTATCGATGCCGGCACAGGTCGATACCTCCACCGCAACGTCGCAGCAACCCGGCGCGCCAACTATAGCGGTGGCAGGCAACGGCAGAATAGTCGGCAAGGTGCTCGACGCGCGCAGCGGCCAGGGTTTGTCCGACGTTGCAATACAGGTGGTCGGTACAACTACCGGCACCAGCTCGGGCCTCGAGGGCAGGTACAGCCTCGGAAGAGTGACCGCTGGAACCATCACCCTCCACATTCGCCGCCTCGGTTTCGCGCCCAAGACGGTGACAGGCATCATGCTCGATGCCGGCGGGACGATCGAGCAGGACATCGCACTGGATCCCGTTACGGTGTCGCTCGAGACCCAGATCGTGACTGCCTCGGTCGAGCGCGGATCCGTCAATGCCGCCCTCGACAAGCAGCGGACGGCGACGGGCGTCGTCAATTCCGTAACCCGCGAGCAGATCTCGAAGAGTCCCGACAGCGATGCCGCACAGGCGGTGCAGCGCGTCAGCGGAGTGACGGTGCAGGACGGCAAGTACATCTTCGTCCGCGGACTCGGTGAGCGTTACACGACGACGTCCCTGAACGGCGCCCGGATCCCGAGCCCCGAGCCCGAGCGCAAGGTCGTTCCGCTCGATCTCTTCCCGTCTTCTCTGATCCAGACGGTGACGACATCCAAGAATTTCACCGCCGACCAGCCGGGAGACTTCAGTGGCGCGCAGGTGGATATCCGCACCCGCGAGTTTCCGCTCGGCCGCGAGACCGAGATGTCCAGTTCCTTCGGCTACAACGCGGCCGCCAAAAACCAGCCGCTTGTCGTCGCGCCGGCCCTCGGGCAGGATTGGCTCGGCTTTGCCGGCAGCGAGCGCCAGCTTCCGAGTGAGCTCTCGGAGCCAATGCCGCAGCAGCCATCCCAGACGACGGTGAACACGATAGTCCGCTCGTTCAGAAACGCGTGGTCCCCCTTGTCGAAAGAAGGCGCGCCGAACCGGTCGGTCAACATCACCACCGGCGGCAGCAAGCCTTTCGGCAACACCTCGCAGGCGGGGTATGTCGCCGCGCTCAGCTATTCCTATAACCAGGAGCTGCGCAGCCGCGAAGTGCGCGCGTATGCCGAAGCCACGAATGGGACCAGCGAAGTGGATCGCTTCGAGGGGTCTACCGGCCGCGCCAGCGTTCTGTGGGGCGGAATCGCCAACCTGAGTCTCACCCTTGGAACCAGCACCCGACTCAGCCTGAACAACACCTACAATCATACGGCGGACAACGAAGCGCGCCGCGAGAGCGGCTTCAGCGAGAACCTCGGTACGCGCCTTCTGATCAATCGTCTTCGCTTCGTCGAGAGAACGGTTCGCTCCAATCAGATCGTGGCGGAACGGCAGCTCGGGGCAAGGCAGCGCCTGGCCCTGTCGTTCACCAATTCCAGCGTCAGGAGGTCGGAGCCCGACCGGTCGGAGTTCGTGCAGGTCGAAGGTGCACCGGGTGAGCTACCCTACTGGCTCGATGCCAGTGAAGGGGCGGTGAGAACTTTCGGGACGCTGAATGAGTCGAACTACAACACCGCGCTCGACTATGCGCTGCAGTTCGGACCAGCCGACAGACAGCACGAGCTCAAGGTCGGTGGCCTCCACCGTTATACCGAGCGCGTCGCGCGCAACCAGGTATTCAGCATCCAGGCGCCGTCGCTCTCCCTCGAAGAAAGGCGTCTCAGTCCGGAGCAAATCTTCGACGGTCGCTTCACCGGCGAAACGGACGCGGTTTTCCGCGTCGTACCGCTGTCTCAAGGCGGTAGCTACGGCGCGCTCGACGAACTGGGGGCCGGCTATGCCACCGTCGAGTGGGCGCTGAGCGACAGGTACCGCCTGATCACCGGCGCGCGACTCGAGCGAACGAGCACCATAGTGGCCGCCGAGCCGACAGTCGGCAAGCGGGTACGAATAAACCCGCTCTATACCGATGTCCTTCCCTCTGTCTTACTCAACGTCAGGCTCACCGAAGGGCAGAATCTTCGTCTCTCGGCGACGCGAACGCTGTCCCGTCCGGAATACCGCGAGCTGGCCGAAGTTCAGTACCGCGATGTGATCGGTGGAGAGAACGTGATCGGAAACCCGGACCTCGAGAGAACTCTCATCTCCAACCTCGACGCCAGGTGGGAGTGGTACCCGCGCGGCGGCGAGGTTTTCAGCGTCGGGCTCTTTGCGAAGAGGTTCGACAAACCGATCGAGCGCGTATTCCTGGCGACATCGGGAACCAGGATCGTCACGTTTCTCAACGCCGATCGCGGTGACAACCTCGGTCTCGAGCTCGACGCCCGGGTTGGGCTCGGCCGAATCGCCGATGTATTCGAGCCGTTGACCGTCTTCTCCAACGCCACCTTCATGAAGAGCAAGGTCGAGCTCGGCGACGATCCGCGAGTGGCGCAGGAGAACCGGCCAATGGTGGGTCAGGCACCGTCGGTAGTGAATGCCGGACTGACTTTCGCACCGGGTGAAAAAGGCTTCAGTACGACGCTGCTGTTCAACCGCGTTGGCCGGAGGATAGTGAGCGCGAGCCAGCGTCCGCTGCCCGTGACCTACGAAGAAGCGCGTAGCGCTCTCGACATTGCGATGCGGATCCCGTTGTTCGGAACGGTCTCGGCAAAACTCGACGCCAGGAATCTGCTCGACCAGCCGTATCGTCAGACTCAGGGCACGGTCACCAGAGAGTCGTACTTCTCCGGGCGGGTCTACACCGTGGGACTGAACTGGCGCCCATAGTTAAACGCAGTCGCGATCGTGACTGTCTCGTGACTCCAGCGCAGCCAGAGTGAGACGCGCACCTCCTACCATTGAGGTGCGCGTCTTTCCCCAACTCAAACCCGAAATCAAAAGGGAACCAATGACGAAATTTCCCGGCCTCCGATCTCTGTTCGCTTCCATGGTGCTTGCAGGGGTTGTGGGCGCTTGCGCCGACGGCGATCCACTCGGTCCGGACAACGGCGGAATCGAGCCCGGCGATGCGACAATCACCGCCGACATCACCGCGAGTCGCACACTGTACGCGGACACGACCTATACACTCTCCGGCTTCATCAAGGTCGCCAACAACGCAACGCTCACCATTCAGGCGGGCACGAAGATCATCGGGGATTTCGACGTACCGGGGTCATCGTTGTTCGTTCTGCGCGGCTCGAAGATCCTGGCTCTCGGAACGGCGGAGGATCCGATCGTCTTCACGTCCGAGCGCACGAGCGGCCGGCAGGCAGGTGACTGGGGCGGACTGATCATCGTGGGAAACGGGATCGTGAACCGTGCCGATCCGACGATTCTCGAGGGAACGGGAACCGGTGCGTCCAACCCGCAGGTGAATTACGCCGGAGGAACCAGCAATACGGATGACAGCGGCGAGCTGCGCTACGTGCGCGTCGAGTTCGCCGGTTACGCCACTGCACAGGACGCGGAGCTCAACAGCTTCACCTTCGCGGCGCTCGGAAGCGGAACGCGCCTCTCCTACCTCGAGGCATTGTACGGCCTCGACGACGCGTTCGAGTGGTTCGGCGGAGCGGTGGACGCGAAGTATCTCGTTTCGTACGAAACCGGTGACGATCATTTTGATGCGTCGGAAGGATACTCCGGGCGCAATCAGTTCCTGATCGCTTTCCAGTCGATTCGTCCCGACGCCCGTCCGGCGGCTGGCAGCGCCTCCTCCGATCCACAGGGGATCGAGAACGACGGCTGCGCGGGGTCCAACTGTCTCAGCGGACAGAACTCCGACCCGCGGACCAATCCGATCTTCGCGAATTTCACACTGGTTGGAACCGGTCCCGGCGTCGTCGATGCGACTTCAGGGGGGATAGGAATGATGCTCCGCCGGGGTACCGCCGGCGCCTACGTGAATGGCATCATCGCGCGGTGGCCAAGAGCCGCGATCAGTCTTCGTGACCAGACGACGCTCGACCGCATCGACGACGGCTCGCTCGTGCTGCGCAACCTTTACCTCGCCGAGAATGGACCGACGTTCCAGGCTGCGTCGGGAACGACGGTACAGGGCACTGTCGATCTGACGGCGAACTCGATCGAAGTCGCCGGCGGGAGTACGACGGCGAGCTCCATCTTCACCAGTCTTCCCGCGGCGCCGGCCGCAGCTGCCAATCTCGACTGGGCCCTCACGGCCGACGCCGCCCCTGGGACCGGTGGGTCCGGGGCCTTTTCGGGCGCGCTCGCCACACAGGCCGGAAGCTTCGTGACCGGCACCAGCTACCGCGGTGCCGCCGATCCGGCTGGAGTGAAGTGGTGGGCCGGATGGACCAGTTACGCGAGAAACTGAGCGATTGGATGATTGCGCCGGAGCGCTTCCGGCGGCAATCACCGGCTCTGATCATGAAAACAGCTTTGGGTTTCGTCGCTCTCTCCATTCTTTCAGGCGTGGCTTGCGATCGCCCGATCGAAGCGAAGTCGGTACGGCACCCCGACAGCACGTTTTCGGCGCGGAGGACTATCATCGACAGCATTCTCCCGCCGGGCGAGGCCCTGAGGAGATTTCAGTTGCCGCTCACTCCCGTGAACCGGCTGAGTGCCTCGATACGCAGCCGCGACACGCTGATCGCACGGTTCATCAGGGCTGTCGAAAGCGGCGACCGCGCCGCCCTGACGAAGCTCGTCGTCTCCAGGGACGAATATGCGTTTCTCTATTTCCCAACCAGCGTATACAGCAGAAAGCCGTACGAGCTGCCGCCCGAGATTGCGTGGCTTCTCAGCGACCAGGGCAGTCGGAAAGGGAGCACAAGATTGACCCGTCGCCTCGGCGGCAAACCGCTCGGATTCCGCGGTTATGAATGCGGGAATCCGCTCACGGAAAGTAAAAATCGCTTCTGGCGCGGCTGCCGCGTAACGTACATCGATCCCGCCAGGGGAGTCCCGGTGACGAAAGCATTGTTCGGAGCGATCATGGAACGTGACGGCCGCTACAAATTTCTTTCGTACGCCAACGATTTCTGACCACCTTTGCGGGGCGTTCGGATGAATGGGGTCGGCGTAGGCCGGATGGCGAACAAGTTGCATCGAAGCTCGGCTCGCGTCCCTTCTCTTTGGTTTCCCCGGGGGTTACGATAGCGCTCCCCTTGATCACCGGAGATTCTGCCGTGAGTTCGAAGGCTTCCCGCGTGTTCGCCGCGGCGCTGTTTCTTTCGCTTTCCGCCTCCATCGCTTGTGAGCAGTCCGCCAATGCGACCGGCAGCAGCGAGGACGCCAAGCCGCTAAGCCGCCAAACAATCCCGGCTGATACTCAGGCGCAGCCGGCTCCGGCAGCCGAAAAGACGAAAGCCGTTCAACCCGGTGCGGTGGGGAAACGGACCTCCGCAGTGCGTGCGCAACCTGCCAAGCCGTCAGCTGCGACGGAGGAGTTCAAGCCGGTCGTTGGCCAGGCCGGCAAGGATGTCGTATGGGTACCGACGCCCCAGCCCCTCGTGGACAGGATGCTCGACATGGCGAACCTCAGCCGGAACGACATTCATTTCGACCTCGGCTCGGGTGATGGCCGCACGGTAATCACCGCCGCGAAGCGCGGCGCGAAATCGACCGGCGTAGAATACAACCCCGAGATGGTAGCGTTTTCCAGGCGGCTCGCGCACCAGGAGGGTGTCGGCGGCAAAGC
>DASTTD010000263.1:0-2653 GCA_035760325.1 Gemmatimonadaceae bacterium | reverse complement strand
CTGCCTGCAGCCAATGACCGTTGCGTCCCCTCCCGGGTCGTGTAGAGCTCCGGGTCCTCGAGCATCAGCGTCAGCCCGGCGATCTTTTCCTCCAGCGTAGCGATCTCCTTCTCCAGATCCTCGACCTTCCGGCGTGCGGTGCGGATCGTCGTCCTGGTGTGATCTCCCTCGACATCGCGCCGGCGAGTCACCTTCCGCTCCTGCACGCGGCGCAGTGACTCCTGCTCGGCCGCCGCGACCGATGCCGCGTGGGCACGCTCGCGGCTCTGCTCCTCCCATTCCCCGAACGATCCGGGAAAGTCCGTGATGTGCTGCTCGTGCAGCACCCAGACGCGGGATGTGAGCGCCTCGAGCATCGCGCGGTCGTGACTGACGAGGAGAATGCTGCCCTCGTACTCCGAGAGCGCGTCCTCGAGAGCTTCCACCGATTCGATGTCCAGATGATTCGTCGGCTCGTCGAGGAGCAGGAAGTTCGCGCGGGTGAGAACCATCATCGCGAGCGCCACGCGCGCTCTCTCCCCGCCCGAGAGAGTATCCGCGCGCCGCTGTGCTTCGTCTCCTGAAAAGCCGAACCGCGCGAGGTGCCCCTGCACCATTCGGCGCTCCCATTGCGGGCGCAGATCGCTGATCACTTCGAACAACGTTCTGTCGACCGGGACCTGCGCCATGTCCTGCCGGTAGTAGCTCGGTCGCACCGACCCGCCGAGGCGAAGCTCACCGGCGGTGGTTTCGCGATCTCCGACGAGCGCGCGCAGGAACGTCGATTTCCCGCTTCCGTTCGGTCCGACGAAGCCCACGACCTCACCGCGCTGGATCGTGCCGGTGAAGCCCCTGATCAGCGTGCGCTCGCCAATGGCAATCGTGACGTCGCGCGCGATGGCTACCTGGTCTCCGCCACGTTCCGACAGATCCAGACGAAGCCCCATTGCTCCGCCTTCTTCCGCGGTCGGCCCGGTGAGACGCGGCATCCGGCTGAGACGCTTGCGCCGGCCCTTCGCCTGCTTCGAGTTCTGTCCGGCAATGTTACGCCTGATGTAATCCTCCTCATCGGCGACGACCTTTCGCTGCTTCTCGAAAGCGCGCTGCTGGCTGAGCCGGCGCTCCTCGCGCTGGAGCACGAAGGATTCGTAGGTGCCGCTGTATGCGTCGGCGGTCTGCCCTTCGAGGTGCAGCACGTGGTCTACCACGTTCGCCAGAAATGCCCGATCGTGGCTGATCAGCAGAATCGTCTTGCGCGTGTTCTTCAGGTAGTCCTCGAGCCAGATGGTGGTTTCCAGATCGAGGTGGTTCGTCGGCTCGTCGAGCAGAAGAAGATCGGCCGCGCTCACGAGCTGGCGCGCGAGCCCGAGCCTGCCGCGTTCTCCACCGCTCAGCTGGAATAACGGCTGCGTGCGCGCTTTCTCCGCATCGAACCCCAACCCCTGCAACACCGCATCGACGCGCGGAGCGAAGGTGTAGCCTCCCTCGCGGTCGAATCGTTCCAGATCACGATCGTATCGGGCCAGCATCTGGGGCGTCGCCTTCTCGCCCACGGCCGCGAGCTCGTTCCCCTGCTCGGCGAGGGAATGCTCCAGCTCGAGCAGTGCCGCGTACTCGCCGGCGCCCGCTTCCCAGACCGTCTTCGCGTCGCCGAAGTCACGGTGCTGCTCGAGCAGCGCCATCTTGAGCCCCGGGTGCCGGGTGATCGCGCCTTCGGTCGGCTGCTGATCTCCGGTAATCAGCCGAAAGAGCGTGGTTTTTCCGCTGCCGTTGCGGCCGAGTATGGCCCAGCGATCACCTTCGCCGATGGTGAAAGTGATTTTTTCGAAGATTCTCGTCGCGCCGAACTCGACACCGACGTTCGATACCGAGATCTGAGTCAAGACGAAAGAGCGCCGGCACAGGCTGACAGACACTGCTCGAGGGTCTCACTGGTGTGATCCCCCATGTGACCGATCCGGAAGGTCGAGCTCTTGATCTTCCCGTAGCCGCTGCCGACAACGATCCCCCGGTTCGACACTTCGCGCGTGAAGCTCTCGGCCGGTACTTCGCCCGGCAGTCTGATCGCCGAAACGGTCGGTGACTGCGAGCCGAGAGGCGCGATGTTCGACAGCTTCTTGCCTGTTGCACCGCTCACTTCGCTGATCCACTGCTGTGTGCGCGCAGCCATTGCCTTGTGTCGCGCCCAGCGCGTCTCGATTCCTTCCGCCGCAATCGACCGAAGCTGGGCATCGAGAGCATACAGCAGAGAAATGGCGGGGGTGCTCGGCGTCTGGCTTCTCCTTGCGAACGCATCCAGCTCGACCAGATCGAAATAGACGCCGCGGCCCTGGGTGCTCGCGGCACGGTCGATCACCTCGCCGGATGCAACGGCGAACGCCAGCCCTGGCGGCAGTGCGAAGGCCTTCTGCGATCCCGTCAGAGCGTAGTCGAGCTTCCATTCATCGAAGTGGAGTTCCGCTCCGGCGACACCGCTGACGCTGTCGACGAGACAGAAGACGCCGTTGCGGTGCGCGGAATCCGAGATGGCTCTGACATCGTTCAGTGCCCCGGTGGATGTTTCGGAGTGCGCGACGGTGATCGCAATGTATTTACGGATCGCGAGCCGTTCTTCCAGCTGTGGAATCGCGTGCACCTGGCCCCATGCGACTTCGTATCTGTCCACTTCGCGCCC
>DASTTD010000262.1:0-2477 GCA_035760325.1 Gemmatimonadaceae bacterium | reverse complement strand
CGCGACCCTTTGTCGCGGATGCGCGCTTATCAGTTGGCACGGGCACTCCTGGCGGAGTCCTGGACGGATGCGGAGAAGCTCCGGCACCACCAGGTGACGGAGAAGGTTTCAGCGCAGCTCTACGCCGCGGTGGGCTCGATCGGGGCAAATCTCAGCGAGGGCTATTCGCGAAGCTCCGGGCGTGACCGTGCCCGGATCTTCGAGTATGCGCTGGGCTCGGTCCGGGAGAGCATGAGCTGGTACCACTCGGCAGCGCCGGTACTGGGCGACGAAGTCGTCCAGCAGCGACTCGACGCCCTCGAAGAGATCAGGCGGCTCCTGCTTGCGATCATCCCCCGCGAACGTCATCGGCTAATCCGGCCGTCGCAAGCCTGATCCTCCCGGACGTTCTCGAAGTCATTGAATCACTTCTTAGTCCGCAATCCGCATTTAATCCGCGTCAGCAGTTAGTCCGCAGTCAGCAGCTAGTCTGCAGTCCGCAGTTAGTCCGCGGTCCGCAGTTAGTCCGAAGTCCGCAATTAGTCAGCAGTCCGAAATGGCACCTGGTCCATAGTCCGCAGTTGGTCCGCACTCCGCAGTTAGTCAGCAGTCCGCAATTAGTCAGCAGTCCGAAATGGCACCTGGTCCATAGTCCGCAGTTAGTCCGCACTCCGCAGTCAGTCAGCAGTCCGAAATGGCACCTAGTCCCTAGTCCGCAGTTGGTCCGCAGTCCGCAGTCAATGGTTAGATTCTCCTCACCTTCACCCGCTTTAAAGACTGTGGCCCATACTGACGCCGTCGTCATCCTCACCACGCTCGCCAACAGCGAGGACGCGGTTAAGCTGATCAAGACTCTCCTCGAGCGCCGGCTCGTCGCCTGCGGCACGGTGCTGCCGGGGGCGCGATCGCTTTATCGCTGGGAAGACAAGCTTGCCGACGAAGAAGAGGTGATGGTGCTTCTCAAGACCCGGTCCGGAGCGGTTCACGGGCTCGAGCGGGCGTTCAAGGAGCTGCACCCATACAAGGTGCCCGAGCTCCTCGTCGTCCCGGTTACGGGGGGCCTCGAGCGATACCTTGGCTGGATAAATAGCGAGACGAGCCTCACAATCGTCTAATAGGGGTGAGCACCTCTCCCAACGCCCCTTTTCAACTGAATAAATCCGCGCGCGCGCGCCGCATCGCCATCGGCGCCGGCGTGGTCGCTCTCTGGGCGGTTGGCCTTCTGATGATGGCTCGCCGCAACGCGAATCGAAGCGAAGTGGAGCAGCTGGCGGACGTCGCCCTCAGGGTGCAGCCCGCGACCTTCTATTACGCCGTCGAGCGCAACGGACAACAGATCGGCGCTCTCTCGTCGGCCATCGACACCACCGCTCAGGCGCTCCTCAGCCACGAATACTTCCTCGGCGAGTCACCCTTACAGCGTGCTTCCGCGCCCGAGCGGGCATCAGCCCGGTGGCAGACGACGCTGAGCCGCGGGTTCAGGCTGCAGAGAACAACGATCGCCATCACTCGCGCTAACACGGCCTTCTCGATTCGCGCCGCGGTCGCCGAAGATACGACGCTCGTAGTGGCGATCTCACGGGAGGGCAGAAACAACGTCCCGGTCAACCTGAGCGTCGCGCCGCCCGTATTCACGCCGGTTCTCGCCACGGTTGCGTTCATGCTCGGCGGCCCGCACGAGATCGGACGCGCGCAGACAATGTCGGTGTTCGATCCGACGACGCGAACGGTCCTGAGACCAGAGCTGAAGATTCACGCCGAGTCGCTTTTCACGGTGGTCGACAGCGCCGCCGTCGGGCCATCGGGTGGATGGATCGCGGCCCACCGAGACACTGTGCGGGCCTGGCGCATCGAAGGCGGTCCCGCCGGGCTCAGCGCCTGGGTCGACGCCGAAGGCCGCGTAGTCTCGGCGAAGATGGACAACGGGCTCTCCGTCATGCGCACGGCGTTCGAGCTCGCTTACAGACTTTCACAAAACCGATGATAGAGCTAAAGGGTCTCACCAAGAAATACGGCTCGTTCACAGCCGTCGATTCCATAGATCTCAGCGTTCCCGACGGAGAGCTGTTCGGATTCCTCGGCCCCAACGGGGCGGGCAAGACTACGACTCTCAGAATGATCGCCGGAATTCTGCAGCCGACGGCCGGAAGCATTCACCTCGCCGGCATCGATCTCAGCGCTGATCCGATCGCGGCCAAATCGAAGCTCGGCTTCATCCCCGACCGGCCGTTCATCTACGAAAAGCTGACGGGCGCGGAGTTTCTGCGATTCGTCGCGGGCCTGTACGGACAGGATGGCGACAAGGTCGAGCACCGTGGTCGGGAGCTGATGGCTCTGTTCGACCTCGAGGAGTGGGGGGACGAGCTCGTGGAGAGCTACAGCCACGGAATGCGGCAGAAGCTCATCATCTCCAGCGCTTTCATCCACCGGCCTGAAGTGATAGTCGTGGACGAGCCGATGGTCGGTCTGGACCCGAAGGCGGCGCGGATACTCAAGGA
>DASTTD010000261.1:0-6748 GCA_035760325.1 Gemmatimonadaceae bacterium | reverse complement strand
GAAACCAGGGGAGATTTTCTCCCGTTGGTTGGCGCGGCCGGAGTCGGCGCGGCGCTCGCATACTTCCTCGATCCGGCGCAGGGCAGCAGACGCCGCCATCTCGTAGGCGACAAGCTCGTTCACGCCACCGAAAGTGCGGTTGACTCATTCGGTTCCACCCGGCGCGATGTCATGAATCGGACACGCGGCCTCACCGCGGCTGTCCGGCGGCCATTCGCCGACGACACCACCGACGATGCGGTGATCGCCGATCGCATACGGGCGGAGCTGGGACGTCTGGTTTCACACCCTGGCGCGATCGAAGTGGCAGTCGAGAACGGCCGCGCTACCCTCGAGGGAGCGGTGCTCGCAGCCGAAGAGGACACACTCGTGGCTGGAGTCCGGAAAGTACGGGGAGTCACCGACGTGCAGAATCGCCTGAACGCGTACGCGAGCGCGGACGATGTACCCGGCCTGCAGGGTACTCCACGTGGTCCAGCCCGCACATTCGAGCTGCTGCAGGAAAACTGGGCACCGGCGACACGGCTCGCCGCGGCAGTGGCCGGGGGTACCCTGGTGTACGCCGCCGGTCGTAGCGATCGGGAAACACTCATCGGCAGATTCGCGGGGCTCGCGGGACTCGCGCTGTTCGTCCGCAGCGTTACGAACAAACCCTTCGATCAGCTCCTCGGCATCGGCGCGGGCCGCCGCGGGGTCGACATCCAGAAGTCGATCAACATCGCGGCGCCGCTGCCTGAGGTCTTCGCATGGCTCACCGCCTGGGAGCGGTGGCCGGAGTGGATGTCACACGTTCGCGAGGTGAAGCCACTGGAGAGGGCGGGTGCGGTAGGGGAGCGCACGCACTGGGTGGTCGACGGCCCGGCCGGATCCACGGTTTCCTGGGATGCGGTCACCACTGGATTCGTGCCCGACGAGCTTGTCGCGTGGAAGACGGTGGATGGATCGCCGATCGCTCACTCGGGCGTAATGCGCTTTCTCGGCAATGAAGACGGGAGCACGCGCGTCGATATCCTGATGACCTACAACCCGATCATCGGCGCCGCCGGGCACGCCGTCGCAGCGCTGTTCCGCCGTGACCCGAAACAGCAGCTGGACGATGACCTCGTCCGACTGAAAACCGTGATCGAGCTTGGACGCGCGCCACACGACGCTGCTGCGACCCGCAACCGAGACGCATAACCGGGCGGGTCATCTATGATTTGACGACGCATGACCTGGCGGTTCATCTAGGATTGAACCGCGGTTTTTGTTACATTTCAAAGCTGTACCAAAACCGGGTGCGCGCCGGAACTTCCGGTGTCGCGAGGAGCCCGCGTGAGAGCGCTCAGCGCCTCATCATACCGTACCAAGGGAGCAGCAGGATGGTAAAGATTCGTCTCCGCCGTGTCGGGCGGAAAAAGGCACCAGTCTACCGCCTCGTCATCGCCGACTCGCAGAGCCCGCGCGATGGCAAGTTCATCGAGATCATCGGACAGTATGCTCCCCGCAAGACCGAGGGATCGCTTCAGGTCGATGAGGCGCGCGCCAATTACTGGCTCGGCGTTGGCGCTCAGCCGACTGATACGGTGCGGTCGCTTCTGCGGCGAGCCGGCGTTCTCAAGCGCCGCCACGAGACCCGACTCGGGATCGAGCACAAGGACACGGCCGTCCCGGTCAAAGAGACGCTCGAGGACGCGCCGGCCGGCGCGTAGCTCTCCGTACTTCGATGGCTGAGCCCGAGTACGCGCTCGTCGGGCTGATTCGCAAAGCCCAGGGAATACGCGGAGAGGTAGTCGTCGAGCCTCTCACCGATAAGCCGGACGTGGTCTTCGCGTCCGGCAGTCGTGTTTTTGCGGGCAACGCCCAGGGAGATCCCGCCGTTGCGCGCGGAGTCCGCGGCGAGGAAGAGCCGACCACGCTCACTATCGAGACCTCGAAGCCGTTCAAAAAAGGACTGATCGTGCAGTTCGAGGAGCTCCGCGACCGCGACAGCGCCGAGCTGTGGCGCGGACGCTACCTGCTGGCGCGTTTTTCGGAGCTTCCACCACCCGAGGAGGACGAGGTGTATCTCCACGACCTGATCGGCATGAAGGTCGAAGGGCGATCGGGCGAGCAACTCGGCGAAGTCTCGACTTTTTATGAGCTCCCGCATGGCGTGCTGCTCGATGTAAAAACCGCGGCCGGAAGCTCCCTCGTTCCATACCGGCCGGAGATCGTCGTACGGGTCGACCTCGCTGCGCGCACGGTCATCGTCGACGAATCGCTCGGCCTGATAGAGTGATTCAATGGCTCTCAGGATCAACGTCGTTACGATCTTTCCCGAATTCTTCACGGGTCCGCTCGGATTGAGCATTCCCTTCCGCGCTCGGGAGGCGGGGAGCGTCGGCTACAACATCGTGGACCTGCGGAACTTCACCCACGACCGGCACCGGACGGTGGATGACGCTCCATACGGCGGCGGCGCGGGGATGGTGATGAAGCCGGAGCCGTTTTTCGAGGCGGTCGAATCCATCGGGGCGGTGCCGCCCATCGTGCTGCTGTCTCCACGCGGCCGCGTTTTTTCTCACGCTGACGCCGAGCGATACGGTCGCGGCGAGCAGCTGACGCTGTTGTGTGGGCATTACAAGGACATCGACCAGCGAGTCGCTGACAATCTGGCAACGGAAGAGATCTCTCTCGGAGACTTCGTTCTGAGCGGGGGAGAGGCCGCCGCGCTCGCCATCATCGACGCGACCGTGCGGCTATTGCCCGGCGCGATGTCGGATCTCGACAGCGCGCGCGGGGATTCGTTCTTCGGTCGCGGATTGAGCGCGCCAAGCTACACTCGCCCTCCGGAGTATCGCGGACACATGGTGCCGGAAGTTCTGCTGTCGGGGGACCACGCCCGGATCGAGCGGTGGAGGGTTGAGGAGGGGGATCGGCTGACTAAGAAGCGAAGTGCGGAAGGCGAGTCAGAGGAGAGCTAGAGCGGTGTAAAGAGGGGCTTTGTCTTCATCGGAAAGTTCGAGGCAGGGTGCGTTGCTTTCTAGTTATGAGTCTACTGTTCTTCCGTTATCCGTTATTGAGTGCCACCCCCGCTCCGAGCAGTAACTCAACAACGCATAACGCAAGGACGGTAAAACTCAAAACTAAAAAGCAACGCTAAACGACAGGAAGGCTAGAGACCTCCGTGACTGGCTTTAACCCCCCCGAATAGTTAAGTTGGGGGGCTGGTTCCAAGTACTTCAAAAACACGTCTTACCCAGGCTGTCCCCCCAGCCCCGAGCGTCATATGCATCCCTTCATTGAAACCCAGAAAGAATGGCTTCGCGACAACATCCCCGCTTTCAGAGCGGGCGACACCCTGCGCGTGAACGTACGCGTGCGTGAGGGCGACAAGGAAAGGCTTCAGGCATTCGAGGGCGTCTGCATCGCCCGCCGCGGCAGCGGCGTCAGCGCGACTTTCACCGTGCGCAAAATCTCCAACGGCATTGGGGTCGAGCGCATTTTCCCGGTTCACAGCCCGATGATCTCGCAGATCAGCGTCGTCCGCCGGGGCCGCGTCCGCCGCGCCAAGCTCTACTACCTCCGCCACCTCACCGGCAAGGCGACCCGCATCAAGGAAAAGAAGGCGAAGGTCACCGTCCCGGGCTCCGAAACACCAGCGGAAGCGTAGAAGCTCAGCGTCTTTCCCGAGCGACCACGCGGGATGCGGGACGAGGCCGCTCGAGAGTCGCCCGGCCGCGAGGAGGACATTCCGCCGGCGAGCAGCCAGACCCGGCGAAAGCTCGTACCACGCCGTAAGCGCTGGTCCACCATCGAGCGGGACCTCCGCGCCGAGAAGGGACCTCTGCTCGCCGGCGTCGACGAAGTGGGACGGGGGCCGATTGCGGGTCCGGTCGTCGCGTGCGCCGTCATCATGCCGCCCGATACCCGCGCCATCGCCGGCGTCGACGACTCGAAGCGTCTCAGCCACGACCAACGGGTGCGCCTCGCTGCCAAGATACGCGAGCGCGCTGTCGCCTTTGCCATCGGCGCCGCATCGGTGCGCGAGATCGACCGCATCAACATCTATCAGGCCAGCGTCCTCGCCATGCGCCGTGCCCTCGGCAGACTGGGTGTAACCCCGCACCACGTCGTGATCGATGGAAGGGCAATGCGAACCCTGCCTGTTCCGCATACAGCGGTCGTTCACGGCGACGCGCGGTGTTTCAGCATTGCCTGCGCATCGATTCTGGCCAAGGTCACCCGGGATCTGCTGATGACGCGGCTGGGCCGGCGCTATCCGCACTATATTTGGGACCACAACGCGGGATACACGACGAAAGAGCACGTGGCCGGGCTTACGTCCTATGGAATAACCCCGCACCACCGCAAGAGCTTCTGCCGGATCAGCGACCTGATTCTCGAGATCGAGCATCAGTCCGCAATGGACGATCAGGAGCGGCGCGGCCTCGACGACGTCGGCATCCCCGATGAAGACCACCTCGACCTGGACGAGTTCGAGGAGAGCTGACTTACCAGGAGCCCGAGTGAACGACGTGGCCGCGCCGCTGGTCGCCCTTATCATGGGATCCAAATCGGATTGGGAAACCATGCAGCATGCCGCGCAAATGCTCACCGCGCTCGGCGTGCCTCATGAGACGAAGGTCATCTCGGCACACCGCACTCCGGACCTGCTCTTCGAGTACGCCGAGTCGGCCGAAGAGCGCGGCATCCAGGTGATAATCGCGGGCGCCGGGGGCTCCGCTCATCTCCCCGGCATGACCGCCGCAAAAACCGTCCTTCCCGTGCTGGGCGTCCCCGTCGAGTCGAAAGCGCTCCAGGGAATCGACTCGTTGCTCTCGATAGTGCAAATGCCGGCTGGCGTTCCGGTTGGTACTCTTGCGATCGGTAAGCCCGGGGCGATCAATGCGGCTTTGCTCGCGGCTTCGATCGTGGCGACAAGACGCCCTGAAATTCGGGAGGCCCTGCGAATGTTCCGGTCGGAGCAGACCAATGCCGTGCTCGCAGAGCCCGATCCAGCCCCGAGCGAGTGAGAGTAGGCATCCTCGGTGGCGGCCAGCTCGGGAGAATGCTCGCGCTGTCCGGCTATCAGCTGGGAATTCAATTTCGTTTTTTCGATCCCAGCTCCGGCGCTCCTGTCGGACAAATTGGTGAGCTGGTGGCAGCGCCTTACGACGACGAAGCGGCGCTAAGCCGATTCCTCGACGGACTCGACGTCGTCACCTACGAGTTCGAGAGCATCCCGCTCGAGGCGGTTCGCTTCGTCGCCAGCCGCGTGCAGGTTTATCCGCCGCTCGCGGCATTGGAGGCCGCGCAGGACAGATTGCTGGAAAAGGAGCTGTTTCGTGATCTCGCTATCCCGGTTCCCGCCTTCGCGCCGGTAAACGGCCTGGAGGATCTGCGGGACGCCGCGGGGCGAATTGGTCTTCCGGTCGTGCTGAAGACCAGGCGCATGGGCTACGATGGCAAAGGCCAGATCGTCATCCGCGACGAATCGTCGCTCTCCGAGGCATGGAATCGGATCGGCGGATCCCCGCTTATCGTCGAGAAGTACGTGACCTTCGAGCAAGAGTTCTCCGTCATCGGCGTGCGCGAGAAATCCGGCCGGCAGATGTTCTATCCGCTGGCTGAGAACGTCCACCGCGAGGGAATTCTCCGAACCACGATGGCTCCAGCGCCGCACGCGAGTGAGGAGATGCGAGCGCGGGCAGTTGGATATTGCAAGTCGATCATGGATCGGTTCGACTACGTCGGCGTCCTCGCGCTCGAGCTGTTCCTGGTGGATGGAGAGCTGCTTGCCAACGAAATGGCGCCACGCGTACACAACTCCGGCCACTGGACGATTGAAGGCGCGGAAACGAGCCAGTTCGAGAACCATCTGCGTGCGATCCTTTCGCTGCCGCTGGGATCGACGGCGCCGAAGGGGTGGGCGGCGATGGTCAACATCGTGGGCGCGATTCCATCACGGCGGGATGTTCTGGGTTGTCCGGGCGCGCATCTCCACCTTTACGGAAAGGCCCCGACCGAGCGGAGGAAGGTGGGTCACGTCACCCTCGTGACGGAGTCTCCCGGGGCGGCGGAGGAGGGGCTGGCGGCTCTGGGCCGGGCGTTGAGCCCGCGCTGATAGTGCCAGGTCCCGGCCGCCCAAACGCCTCTCGCAGGCGTTCAAACCAAGTGGCGAGCGGTACTGTCATATCTTCAGCAACCGAAACGACTTGTTTCGTTCGCGTTCAAACCCTGGCCGTCTGTCCGCAATCAAATCCTGCAACGGTACACCGACCAAAATCGAATGGCCCTGGCGTCGTCAGCAGCGGTATCCGCGGTAATGAGTGATTCGGCCGACGTGGCTCTGGCCGCTACAGGCGACCGCCAGGCGTTCGAGCGCCTTTACCGGACGCATGCAAACAGGGTGTACTCGTTATGCGCGCGGATGTCGGGCAGCCGTGTGAAAGGGGAAGAGCTGACGCAGGACGTGTTCGTGAGGACGTGGGAAAAGCTGCCGCAATTCAGGGGCGAGAGCGCGTTTTCGACCTGGCTCCACCGGTTGGCGGTGAACGTGGTGCTCAACGCGCGCAAGTCCGATGGAAAGCACGCCGCGAGGATGGACGAGGGAAGTACCGACGAGGAGCGGTGGAACGAAGTTGCCGGAGCGCCTCTTCACGCTGAGCGAATGGATCTTCAGCAGGCGATCGGAAAGCTCCCGCCCGGAGCACGACGGATTTTCGTTCTTCACGACGTGGAAGGATACAAGCACGAAGAGATCGCTGGAATTTTTGGGATAACC
>DASTTD010000260.1:0-8173 GCA_035760325.1 Gemmatimonadaceae bacterium | reverse complement strand
GGCATTCCCGCCGAGCGACTGCTCCTTCTCACTTTTACGAGGCGGGCGGCGCAGGAGATGCTTACGCGCGCGGAAACCCTCGTCGGGGGCACCAGCAAGCGAGTGCACGGCGGCACGTTTCACGGGACCGCCCACAGACTGCTGCGCAGGTACGGAGAGTCGGCCGGGCTGGCGAAGGATTTCACGATCATGGATCAGGGCGATTCCGCCGATCTGATGCAGCTGTCGCGCGCGCAGCTGGGCTACGCGGCCAAATCCAGGCGCTTCCCGAAGAAGGAGACCCTCCAGTACGTCTACTCCCGTCACATCAACACCGCCATCCCGATAGACGACATCCTGCGCGAGGAGTATCCGCAGTTCGTGGACTATCTCGAGGATTTCGGGAAGATCTACGCCGATTACACCGCGCGGAAGCAGGATCGGAATCTCGTCGACTACGACGACCTGCTGCTGTTCTGGGCGCTGATGCTCGAGGCATCGCCGGAGCTCGGAGGACGCATCGCCGGCATGTACGACCACGTGCTGGTGGACGAGTACCAGGACACCAACGTTCTGCAGGCGAGAATCCTTCGCGGAATGTGCCGCAGTCACGCCAACATTACCGTCGTCGGAGACGATGCGCAGAGCATCTACTCGTTCCGCGGCGCGAACTTCCGGAACATCCTGGACTTTCCGAAGCAGTTCGAGGGGGCAACGGTCATCACCCTCGAGCAGAACTACCGCTCCACCCAGCCGATACTGAGCGTGACGAACACGCTGATCTCGCGGGCGGCGGAGCGCTTCACCAAGAATCTGTGGACGAGGAGGGTCGGTGGAGAGACGCCGTGGCTCGTCGTCGCGCGCGACGAGCCCCAGCAGACCCGGTTCGTGGTCGATCGGATCCTCGAGCTGCACGAAGAAGGAATTCCGCTGCGGCAGATCGCGGTGCTTTTCCGGGCCGGGTACATGTCGGCCGAGCTCGAGATCGAGCTGACCAACCGGAAGATTCCCTTCGAGAAGTGGGGCGGCCTCAAGTTCCTGGAGGCCGCGCACGTCAAGGATGTGCTCGCCTTTCTGCGGATTCTGGAGAATCCGCGCGATGAAGTGAGCTGGTATCGCCTCTTGCTGCTGCTTCCGGGCATTGGTGACGCGACGGCCCGGGCCGCGATCGAATCCATGGCGAGCGCGGCATGGGAATCCGCCGCCTTCGGCAGATACTCGCCCCCGCCGCGGGCGCGCGCGGCACACGCCGCGCTCGTCTCGCTGCTGGATGGACTGCGTAACGGACTCGCGGCGGACGAGGCGCAGGTGGCGGCTGAAATCGCGCGGGTGCGTATCATGTACGACGATGTCCTGCGCGAGAAGTACGACCGTGTCGAGCCGCGTCTGGCGGATCTGGATCAGCTGCAGGCGATAGCGGCAGGCTACCCGGACCGCGCGACGTTTCTCTCTGCGCTCGCGCTGGAGCCGCCCGAGGCGACGCAGGATATGGCCGGCCCCACGCGCGAAGAGGACGACTCTCTCGTTCTCAGCACCGCGCATTCCGCGAAAGGCAAGGAGTGGGATGCGGTGTTTCTGATCTGGGCCGTGGACGGACTCTTCCCATCCTCGCGCTGTCTCAACAGCGAAGAGCAGACCGAGGAGGAGCGGCGTCTCATGTACGTGGCGCTCACGCGCGCACGCAATCATCTGACCGTCACGTATCCGCTCAACGCCTACTCTTCGCGGAGAGGGGCGACGTATTCACTGGACCAGCTCTCTCGATTCATCGATCGCGGAGTCCGCGACGCTATGCAGAGAGTTGCGCTGGGCGCCGATGACGCGGCCACACACAAGGCTGCGCTTCCGAAGGAGCCTCTGCTCGATCTTCGCGCGTTGTTGCGTGGGCGGTTTAACGGCTGAGCGAATCTCGCAATGCAAGCCGTTGTACCAGGGCAAGAAAAAAAACCGCGGGGTGCCGATAGCCGGCGCCCCGCGGTTTTCGCTCTCGTTCGATCCGTCAGCCTGTTATGCGATGGTCAGCACACAGGTGGCGGGATCGAACTCCTCATTGTTCTGCTCGTTGAACGGAACGGGGAACGATACGTCGTCGCCGTAACTGCCACCGCGGGCATAACGACCGCTCGGAAACACCTCCGACGAGGTGAAGCCGTAGTCCCGGACGAGCCGGCGCAGATCTCCCTGACGATGGCCGGTGTTGTACAACCACAGCGCCCGCTCCCTGAAGAGAAGGGCGCGGCGGGCCTCGAACATCTCCGCCGGCGTGAGCAGGCCAATGCCGGGATCGACGAGCGGCTCGAGAGCAAGGGGGAAAACCTGCTGCTGGGTGGGGTGAAGCCCCGGAATAAGCGTGGCTGCGCTCGCGCGGAGGGTGTTGAGCCTGTCCATCATCGTGACCGGATCACCAGCCCGGAGCGCGGCTTCGGCTTCGATCAAGCGGGCCTCCACTCCAGAGGCCAGCGGCACATCCGCCTCCAGCGTGAAATAGTTGTTGTTCCACCAGCACAGGAAAGACGAGGTGAAGCATCGCCCATTATTTGTCGGGCGCGCCTGCCACGGCACTCTCGGATCACGAGCCGACCGGAAATTCAGACCTTCAGCGCTTCCCCCCGGTGCAGTGACGGGATGCGTGTTGGCGTCCGGCCGCAAGGGCGTCCCGTCGGCGTTCAGTCCTCCTTCGAGATTGGAGACGAAGTAACGCCCGTTCTGCTGGAGCGCCGACTGAGGATTGTTCTCGGCGCTGGTGTTGGTGGAGTGCTCGAGGTGGAAAACAAAGGTGGTTGGCACGGTTGCGACCACCGCTGCCGCCCCGGCGAAATCGCCGTTGTTGAGCAAAGCCCTTGCCTTGCCCATCATGGCCAGCCTGTCGGCGCTGTTGAAGCCAAGTGCCTCATCGAACAGCGCGATGGCGGTGGTGTTCATCTCCGCCGTCGACAGAGGCACACCGTTCTCGATCTCGTTGGGGTCGAGCGGGCCCGTGTCAGGCAGGTTGCTGAACGGGACGGACCCGCACCAGCCTTCGCTCACCGTAACGTAGACGTATCCTTCGATCGTACGGAGCAGCGCCTTGTTGTTCATGTCATCCGGGGTGAACTCATCGACTACACCGAACGCGCGCCGCGCATTCCGCCGCCCCTGCATGAGGCGGATGAATGAATTATTCGTCATGTTCCCCAGCACCGTCGGCTGGAGTCTTCGGGCGTCGACCGCGAAGCGGGTGGGGAAAGTGTCACCCCAAAAGGTCTCGTCGGAGATCAAGGCGGATGCGGTAAGGAAGGAGTCGTCGCCAAACCCGCTGTAACCGCCCTGAAACTGGCGGAGAGCGCCGTTGATCAGGAAGGGGATTGCTTCGGCGGTAGCCACCTGATCGGGACGGAGCGCGGAGGGATCTTCGACCGCCACGATCTCGTTCGTGTCGCAGCCGCCGATCGAGAGCGCGAGGGCGCTCGCCAGAGCCAGCCGCGGAATCCCGCGGCAGCTCTTAGTTGTATGAGTAAAATTCATCATTTTTATTTGAACACCGTTCATTAAAGTTTAAAGTCGACGCGGAGGGAGATGACGCGCACCGGCGGCTGGGTATTGAACTCGTTCTGGTTGAAGTTGGACCGACCCCCTTGCTCGATGATTTCCGGATCGAGTCCGCGGTAATCGGTCCAGGTCTTCAGGTTGCGTCCCGACAGCGAGATGGCTGCACCCCTCAAGGCGCCGACCCGCGCGCCCACACCCTCGGGTACGCCGAAACGGATCGAAAGCTCGCGCCATTTAACGAAAGTCGCGTCCTCGATATATCCGTACGGGGTTACCCCGAAGAACCGAACGCCAAGAATGGCCGCCTGTTCCTCCAGCGAAGCGTTGGGGTTGGACAAAGCGGAACACTGACTGAAGAAGGCGGTTGCAGCCTGCTGGCGGCAGCGGAAAGACTCGGTGCCGTTCAGCTGTTTGTGCCCGGCGCGCCGCTCGAAGAGCGTGGATATGGTGACGTTCCCGAAAAGCGTCAGATCCGCGCTGAACCCCTGCGTATTCGTCGGTAGCTGAGGACCAACAAATGCCAGGGGCAGCGTGTCGAGGCCACCGTTAACGAGATCGGGCACGGTGATGAACTTGGACGAATCCAGCTGGACTTCGTTTCGCGTCAGAATGCCGTTGCCATCGTCATCGTTCCATTTGATGGGCCGGGCGAAAAATGCTCCCGTCGGGTAGCCCTCGCGGTGAGCCTGCTCTCCACGGTTGATCACGATCGGGGGAATCTTGTCGCCAAGGGCTTCGATCCGGTTGTGAAGAGTGGTGGCGGTGAGCCGCGCGTCGAGCCGAACCCTGCCGGCGTCGATCACGTTCGCGGTCAGCCCCATTTCCGTGCCCCAGTTCCGAACGCTGCCCAGGTTCCGGAAGAAACTACCGGTCAGGCCCGCCGAGGGCTGGATGGGGCTCGAGATGAGCGCATCCTTGGAGTTACGTCGGAAAGCCGTAAACTCGGCGGTGATACGGTCGTCGAAGAAGCCGGCATCGAACCCACCCTCGATTTCAGTGGTGACCTCGACTTTGAGTGCCTGATTTCCGGTTCTCGACAGGACCAGCGCGGGCTGCTCCACGCCATCGACCTGAATGGCAGCGGGCGCGAAGAAGGTTTCCGCGTCGCCGAAGCCGGGCCGCTGGCCGGCCCGACCCCAGCCGGCGCGAAGCCTGAGCTGGCTCAGGAAGTTTGCCGCGGGGAAGAAGGGCTCGCGTGAAATGACCCACGAGGCGTTGACGGAAGGATAATAGCTGAGGCCGGAAACCTCCCGTACCAGGCCACTGTTGTTGTCGGCGCGAATGCTCCCGGCGACGAAGAGCCGGTCATTCAGCCCGAACTCCTGCCGGCCGAAGAATCCGACAGTCCTTTGGTCCGTCTGGTTCTCGTCCACCGCGAACTGGCTGGTCGCCGCCGCACACGACTCTGTGCCGGCTGGAATGCCGACGCCGAAGCAGTCGGTGGTCTGGAACAGCTCCCTCTGGAAGCTTGCGCCTAAGGTGGTGTTGGAAACGATGTTGGACCGCGGTGCGAACGTGCCCGTGGCGGAACCGTTGGCAGTCCAGAGATAATTCGAGACCCTCGAGGCGTCGCGGAATCCGAGGACGTACGACTGGGCTATAGGCAGCACGTTCGGATCGATCGTCTGCGTGTCGAACCTCCCGAAGTAATCGAGGCCGGCGTTTCCGTTCAGCCGCAGCCAGGACATCGGGGTGTAATTGACGTTCGAGCCGATGATAAACCTGTCCACCGACTGCTGCGCGGTCGCGTTTTTGTCGTCCGCATTGTTAAAGCCGAAGAAGGATCCAAGGCGACTGCCGGGAGTTTCGACCGTGTCGGACTCCATGCCCGGGATGTACTGGGCTGTGCCAAGCAAGGCGTTGATGAGCGGGCTGAAAATGCTGTTGTCGTTATTCGCACGCTCAGTGGAGCTCTGAACGTACGCGGCGGTGATGGCCGCGGTCGCGCGCGATCCGATGCGCGCGTTCAGGTTCGTGCGGAGGCTGGTACGGGTGAGGTCGTTGGGGCGGAGAACACCGTTCTCTCCCTCCCTGTCACCCGAAATGAAATAGGTCAGCGCCTCGCTGCCGCCGGATACGTTCGCCCCGGCCTTACGGCGGAAGCCCGACTCGAATGGCGTCGTGCGCGGATCGCGGAACTGGTCGAAGGAGCTCACAACGTCCTGGCTGCATTGCGTCTCACCGAGCACGGTCGTGCCGGTGGGGATCCCCGCTCGGTAGTTGGGGCACTGTGAGTACGGGCGGGTCACACCCCCGAAAACGTTGCGCGTGTTGAGAAGTCCGCCGCTCGGAATGTCGTAGAGAGGCTCGGTGCCGGTCCCATGCGCGGTGAGTGCTATCCAGTTGAGCGGGTAGTCGTTCACGTCCTTCAGTTGCGCCGTCTCCAGGTACGTACGCCAGACGGGTGCACCCGCGGTCCCGCGGCGCGTGGAAATCAGGATCACGCCGTTGGAGGCGGCGCTGCCGTAGAGAGCGGACGCCGCGGGGCCCTTCAGGATCTCGATGTTCTCGATCTCTTCGGGGTTGATGTCATTGAGGCGCGAGTAATCCTGCCCGCCGAGGATAAATCCGCCCTTGCTGTTCGTTGCCAGAACGCCATCGATGTAGAACAGGGGCTCGTTGGAGAGCGAGATACTGTTCGCTCCGCGAATCCGTACCCGCTGCGACCCACCAGTCGTGCCCACGGCGCTCTGCAGTGTCACGCCTGCGACACGACCCTGAAGCACGTCGGCCATCTTCGTGATCGGCCCTTTGTTCATCTCGTCGACATTAATGTTGCCGGTGTTCACGCCGGACTCGATGCGCCGCTGCTCCTGGCCGGTCACGGCATTCACCACAACCTCCTCGAGCGTTGTGGTCGAGGTGGCCAGCGCGAAGGTCGCGGTTTCCGTCCCGCCCGCCGTCACGCTGACCCGCTGGGCAACGGGAGCGTAGCCCACACGACGCGCGCGGACCTCATACGAGCCAGCGGGAACGCCGGCAATCGAAAACCGTCCTTGCTGGTCGGTCGATGTACCTCGCTGTGTGCCTACTACTACAACCTGGGCCCCTTGTACTGGTTGCTGCGTGGCCCGGTCAACGACTACGCCCGTAATCGATCCATCGCCCTGAGCATAAAGCCCGGTGGGGATGAGGGCGATGGCCAATGCGATCATGACAAATCTGACTATTGTATTCACCTGTATTCTCCGGTTCTGTCGCCAAATACGCCGAGGAAAAACTTCGGCCGGGTGACTTTCACCCAATGCGCTATCGCCTGCTGATGATGACTAGTCGATGATGGATCGGTTCCTCCTGTTTGAAGGGTGGATGATGCCATGCGCTACGCGCGGACACGGACCAGGTTTTCTGATCGGGCATCGGCACCGCCTGCGGAATATCGGAATGGGGCGGCTAAGCTAGGTCCCACGATAGCCCCCGTCAACGTTCCTCCCGCCAATAACACCGGTATGGAGGCAAGGCACAACTAACGACCCGGCAGCGTACTCACGTTCGCCGGCTTGCTGGAGGCCGAGAATTCGAATCGCTGATGGACTACCTGCCGCACCGCTACCCCCTCTTTGATGGCGGGCGAATAAATCGCGCTCTCTATCGCCCGCGATACTGCCTCGGCGAACAGAGGGTGGCTCGCCGAAACGATCGCGAAACTATTCTCGTCGATTCTCCCCGTCACTTCAACGATGAACTCGGCCATGACTATCCCCTCCACACCAGCAGCGAAAAGAGAGGCAGGATAGATCACTTCGAGCGGGACCGGACTACTCAGCTCTGCCTGGGTGTCGACCTGATCCGCGGTGAAGACGGAGCGAGTCGCCGCCATCTGCTCGACGTCGAGCAGTCGCGAAGCTGTTCGCGGCGCGGACTCAGTGTCCCTCCCGCGGGACCAGAGCAGAATCGTCCCGCAGTTGGAGCCGGGCATTCCCTGGGGACCCGTGTAGTCGAAGGGCGCCGTAGTGGACCCCAGGTAAAGCTCTATCCCGTGCAGCGTGTTCACCGGAAAGGCATCGAGATCCACCTCTCCGGCCGGCATGGGAACACCATCGATCCATACGAGCGGCCGGCAGGCTCTACCTCGCATTCGGACCGCTCCACCCCCGGCGCGGAGCCGGTGCGCATTGATACCGGGCGTTGCTGCCAGCAGCTGGCTCAGGCTTCTGCTGGTGCGGCGGTCTATCTCCTCCCGCGCAATGAACACGCCGCCGGAACGCCGACGCAGCCTTTCATAGTAGCCCGCCAGACGGCCGCTAAACTGCACGCGGCTCGCCTGCACCACGATTGTCTTGACGGCAGTCGGCAGCAGCGCCAGGACGATCTGAACGGAGCCGTGGTCCCCATTAGGATTTATTCGCGCCCTCCTTGTCACCGGTGCGAAGCCGAGTCGGCGGACGTGAATATCCTCTGTCCCGGGCGCAATTCCGGCGATTCGGAACTCACCACCCACATCAGTCCTCGCCCGCAGCGAAGTTCCAGCCACCTCCACGACCGCGCCGAACAGGGGAGCGTCAGATGAGTCGGTCACGATTCCGCTCAGAGCGGCGGAATGCTGGCTGGTCGCCGGGGATGCCGATACTAACGCGCTTCCACAGAGTAGGGTGAGCTGCACGAGCAAGCGGCATTGCGCGAAGCCAGCGAGTCTCATTGGCGCGCCTCCCTGCCGTCAGCGACC
>DASTTD010000259.1:0-2796 GCA_035760325.1 Gemmatimonadaceae bacterium | reverse complement strand
CGAATGTGCCGCCAGCCGATGCGCAGCGCCGGCCTCTCCGGATCCTCCGTCGGTACCGTCGTGCATTCCCACTCACCTTCCGCCATGCAGGGCGGCAGCACCTCGAGTCCATGCCGCCTCGCATCGTGGATGAGAGTCGAGGGCGGATAAAACCCCATCGGCCACGAGTTCAGGAGCGCCGCGTAGAACTCGGCCGGATAGTGCGCCTTGAGGTATCCCGTCGCGTAGGCGATCAGCGCGAAGCTCCACGCGTGTGACTCCGGAAATCCATAGTTCGCGAAGCTTTTGAGATCTTCCGCGATCTGCGTCGCGACGGCTTCTTCCACTCCCCGCTCGATCATGCGCACTCTCAATTGCTCGAGCACGCGATGCAGGCGCTCGACTTTCCGAATGTGTCCCATCGTGCGCCGCAGCTCGTCGGCCTGCGCCGCCGAGTAGCCGCCGAGCGTCATGGCGATGGCCATGGCCTGCTCCTGAAAGATCGGAATGCCCTGCGTTCGCCTGAGGATCGGCTCGAGGTCGGGATGCGCGTAAGTCACCGGCTCCATGCCGCGGCGGCGCGCGGTGTAGGGATGGACGAAGCGAGCCTGGATCGGACCGGGTCGTATGAGCGCCACCTGCACGACGATGTCGTAGAGGCGGTCCGGCTTGGTATGCAGCACCGACGCGATCTGGGCGCGGCTCTCGATCTGGAACGTACCGATCGTTTCGCCGCTGGCGATGAGCGCATACGTCTCCGGATCGTCCGGCGGCAGCTTGTACATCTCCGGACGCGTTCCGGTGCGGACTTCGATCATGTCGAACGCCCGCCGCACCAGTGAGAGTGCGCCAAGCCCCAGGAAGTCGAACTTCGGCACGCCGACCGCGTCGAGATCATCCTTGTCGAACTGCAGGATCGTCCGTCCCATCGTCGTATGCTCGACCGGCATGTAGTCGCCCACTGGTGACGACGACAGCACGAAGCCCCCGACGTGAGTCGAGCGCAGGCGCGGCACTCCCTCGAACGCGGCCATGGCCGCGAGAAAGGCCTTGCCGCGCGGATTGTCCAGATCGAGCCCGAACTTTGGTGCCAGCTCCTCTTTTACATAAATCGCCCCGTCACCCGGCTCGCTCCAGTGAATCCGCTTGGAGAGGTTGTTCGCCATCTCGATCGGGTAGCCGAACGCGCGCATGGAGTCGCGCAGCGCGTTCGGTCCGCGGTACATCTGCACGATGCAGGTGATCGCCGCCTTGGCGCGATTGTACTTGTCGTAGACGTAGTCGAGCACCTCCTCGCGGCGGTCGTGCTCGATGTCGACATCGATGTCGGGCGCTTCGGTCTGACCGTCGACACGGATCTCGGAGAGAAAGCGCTCGAAGAGAAGTCCGTGCCGAACGGGATCCACCGCGGTGATGCAGAGACAGTACGCCACCGCCGAATTCGCGGCGCTGCCACGTCCCTGAGCGAGAATTCCCTTGCTCTTGGCGAACCGCACCGCGTCCCACATCACCAGAAAGAATCCGGCGAAGCCGAGCTTCGCGATGACCCTCAGCTCGTGCTCGAGCTGCGTCTTCTCTCCGTCGCTGAGCTCTGATCCCCAACGCTCGTGCGCGCCCTCGAAAACCTTTTCGCGGAGAAACGAATCGAGCGTATGCCGGCCAGGCAGGGGGAAATCCGGCAGCGGCGGCCTCACCCACTGGAGGCTGAAATCACACTCGCCGGAGATGCGTTCACTTTCCGCGAGCCCACCCTCCCGCCCCTTCCAGCGCTCCGCCATCTCCGCCGGAGAATTGAGCCGCCAATCCCCGTTAGGGTGCAGCAGGCCACGCGCGAGCGCTTTGTCTATCGTCGTATCGTATCTGAGCGCCGTGAGAACATCGTGGACGAGACGGCTCGCGTTGTCGACGTAGCGAGGCTCGTGACATATCACCCACGGCACATTGTTCCGCTCGGCCAGCTCGATCAGCGCGGCGGCGAGCGCCGCTTCCGAGCCCGAGGTGTGGTGCAGCTGTACTTCGACCGCCAGTCTCTCGCCGAATGCATCGCGCCAGAGACAGAGTGTGCGCTCGGCCGCTCTGTAGTCTCCCGAGCGCAAACTCGTTCCCAGCAGTCCGGACGCCGGACCGGTGAGTGCCTGCAATCCTTCGCTCCGCTCCGCTACCTGATTCCACGAGATGCGCGGGCGTCCGCGCGTCTTCTTTCCATCGCCCTTCTTCCAGCTCGAGAGATCTCCGACCCGCGACCGCGTGACGAGTGAGGCGAGGTTCTGATATCCCTCTCGCGTCCGCGCGATGAAAGCGGCGGGATGTCCATCGACGACGAGCTCGGCGCCGACGATCGGCTTCACGTTGAGCCGCCGGGCCTCGAGCCCGAACCGCACTATCCCTCCGAGATCGGCCGTATCCGTGATGCCGATCGCTCCGTATCCGAGCTCGGACGCCCGGTTGACCAGTGCTTCCGGGGAGGTGCCTCCATCACCGAACGAAAACGCGGTATGGGCTCGGAGCTCGATGTATCCCATGCTGCAGACTAGCCCGAATAAACCCCGAAAGCAAGCTTTTTGTCCGCAGACCGCCGGGCCAGAGATTAGTTGACAAAGTCAAATAACTGGTGACAGTTTCAAGCTTATGGGAGCCCTTTCGGGGCAGACGAAACTGCCGATCGGGGCGGGAACTGTCGACGCGATCCGCGCCTTCAACCGGTTTTACACGAAGAAGGCCGGACTGCTGCAGCGTGGATTACTCGACAGTCCGTACTCACTCACTGAAGTGCGCGTACTGTACGAGCTCGCGCACCGGAAGGATCTCACCGCAAGC
>DASTTD010000258.1:0-3097 GCA_035760325.1 Gemmatimonadaceae bacterium | reverse complement strand
TGCCGATCGGTGTCCGGCTCGACGGTATTTACGATGACTTCGATGGTCGTACGGTCGTTCCGGCAGGTGGCGGAGCAGCTGTCGAAACCCCGGACCTCCGACTACTGGGACTCGTTGCAAATGGTGTGTTCACGGCTTCCGGCAGCGTGGCCAAGCCCTACCTCATCGCGGGAGTGGGGTTCTACAACAGTGAAACCAACGCACCCGACGCCAAGTCGAGGAATGACCTGGGCTTCAGCGGAGGGGTTGGCACAACCTTCAACCTGGGACCGCTCGCATCCGTGGTCGAAGTGCGATTTCACAGCATCTCGAGGGACACGGAGAACGGGGGAAGCATCCACTACATTCCGATAACGGTAGGGTTCGCGTTCTAGCTGAGGCTGGGCGCAAAGCTGTGCTGGCGCAGCTGGCGCATCCCGCATGCGTTAGCTAAGAATCAAACCACCTGTAACACCAGCTCGTTCCCCCGGGCCACATCCGCCACCGGCCAGAGCGCTTCGCGGGCGGACCGTAGCTGAGCGGACACCGCCGAAGGACCAGTGCCACCCGGTATGTCGCGGCGGGCAACAGAGCGTGCCGGCTCGAGCCAGTCGAGCACATCGTCCCCGAAGGCCGGGTGCGCCGCCGCGAAAGAGCTTTGTGGAAGGGCATCCAGCTCACAACCCTCGCGCTCGCTTTCGCGAATCAGTAATCCGACAGCGGCGTGAGCCTCCCGGAAGCTCGCTCCCTTCTCCACCAGGTAATCGGCGAGGTCGGTCGCCATCATCGTGCTGGAGATCGCGCTCCGCATCCGCTTCGCATTGAAGCGGATCTCCTGAAGCGCCCCGGCAACGGCCGGAAGCACGAGCAGAATCGTATCGACGGCATCGAACAACACCCGCTTGTCGTCCTGGAGATCCTTGTTGTATCCGCTGGGAAGTCCCTTGAGCGTGCAGAGCAGCGTCGTGAGATCACCGATCGCGCGCGCACCCGATCCACGCGCGAGCTCGAGGGAATCCGGATTGCGCTTCTGCGGCATCATGCTCGATCCCGTCGTGAACGCCTCGCCAAACTGAACGAAGCCGAACTCGCTCGAGCCGTAAATGATCAGATCCTCCGCAAGCCGCGACAGATGGGTTCCCATCATCGCCACCGCGAACAGCAGCTCGGCCACGAAGTCCCGGTCGCCGACGGCGTCAATGCTGTTCCGCGACACGGAGGCAAAGCCAAGACTTCCCTGGAGCAGCACCCGTGATACGGGGAACGCACAGCCGGCTACCGCGCCCGAGCCCAGCGGCAGCACTCCGGCCGCGCGCGATGCGGCCGCAATCCGCGCGCGGTCGCGCTCGAGTGGCCAGAAATGCGACAGCATCCAGTGCGCGGCCGAAACCGGCTGCGCGCGCTGGAGATGTGTGTACGCCGGCATGAGCGTGTCCGCCAGCGCCGAGGCGTGATCCAGCATCACCTGCTGGAGTGATCGCGCCGCGGCGTCGAGCTTGGTGCAGGCGTCCATCGACCAGAGGCGAGTCGCCGTCGCAACCTGATCGTTGCGGCTCCTTCCCGTGTGGAGCTTCGAAGCAATGTCGCCGATCTCCTCGTGGAGCATGCGGTCGATCATCGTGTGCACGTCTTCGTCAGAGGGAAGGGGACTCGCTCCTCCGTCGAGCTTCCTGGCCACGGCGGCAAGTCCCAGCTCGACCCGCTTGCTCTCCTCGAGCGTGAGGACGCCCGCACCCCACAGTGCCACCGCCCAGGCCCGCGATAGATTGATATCGAACGGCCACAGGCGATAGTCCGTGCCGATTGACCGGTTTACCGCTTCGAGGGCGGCAGCCGTGGGGACCGAAAACCGGCCACCCCAGAGCTTGTGCGAGGTGTGATCCGACATTGCTTTCCCTAGGCGATCGCCAGCGCCGAGGGCTCTTCGGTTTTTAACTCCCGGGCGGCAGCGCTTTTCCGCGCTTCCAGCTCCTGGTCGCGAAGGGCGCGCACGCGCGCCGAGAGGCCGTAGAGTCTAATGAAGCCGGCGGCATCACTCTGCTGATAGACATCGTCCTCGCCAAAGGTGACGAAGCGCTCGTCGTAGAGCGCAAACTCGCTCTCGCGTCCGACCACCGCGGCCGAACCCTTGTAGAGACGCAGCGTCACTGAACCGGTGACTCGTTCCTGGGTGACGTTCACGAAAGCATCGTAGGCATCGCGCTCGGTCGTCCACCAGCGTCCCTCATAGACGAGGTCCGCATAGCGGGGCGCGATGAGATCCTTTGCGGCAAGAGTACGACGGTCGAGCACGAGCTGCTCGAGCTCGCTGTGCGCTGAATAGAGCAGGGTGCCACCCGGAGTTTCGTAGACGCCGCGCGACTTCATCCCGACGAGCCTGTCCTCGACGAGATCGATGCGGCCGACTCCGTGCCGCCCGCCGATCTCGTTGAGTGCGACGACCAGATCGACAGCGGAATGCTCGACGCCGTTGACGGCGACGGGCGTACCCGACCGGAATGAAATGGTGACCTCTTCCGGCTCGTCAGGGGCAGCCTCGGGTGCGCTGGTCAGCATGAAGAGATCGGCGGGTGGTGCCGCCGCCGGCTGTTCCAGGATCCCGCCTTCGTGCGAGATGTGCCAGACGTTCCGGTCGCGGGAGTAGATCTTCTCCCTGGTAGCCGTAATCGGGATGCCATGCACTTCGGCGTAGGCGATCGCATCCTCGCGGCTACGGATGTCCCACTCACGCCATGGCGCGATCACCGGCAGGTCGGGCGCGAACGCCGCGTAGGTCAGCTCGAAGCGAACCTGATCGTTTCCCTTGCCAGTGCATCCATGCGCGAGAGCGTCAGCGCCGACCAGGCGGGCGACCTCGACCTGGCGCCGGGCGATGAGCGGGCGCCCCATCGATGTGCCAAGGAGGTACTTGCGGCCGTAGATCGCGCCGGCGCGGAGCGTCGGCCAGACGAAGTCCTCGACGAACTCCTGGCGCAGGTCCTCGACATAGCATTCATCGGCGCCGGAGGCGATCGCCTTGGCGCGTACTCCCTCGAGCTCATCGCCCTGGCCGATGTCGGCGGCAACGCAGATGATCCTGGCTCCGTAGCGTTCCTTGAGCCAGGGGACGATGATCGAC
>DASTTD010000257.1:0-3869 GCA_035760325.1 Gemmatimonadaceae bacterium | reverse complement strand
CGGTGGCGGCGCCGGCTTCCTGACGGGCGGCGGGGCCGGCGCGGGCAGCGCTGCATCTAGTGATTCGACCCGCTGCGAGATCTCGCGACTGATATCCGCCATGAAATCGGCGAATTCAGCTCCTTCATCGTCGTCTTTCTTCTTGTTTGGCGTCATCGCGTTAACCCTTCGCCGCCGGCGCGCTGAGGCGGGCGAGAACGATCGACGCGATGCTGCGCAGCGACTCGAAAACGCCGCCGCCGCTGATGGCGTTCGCCGGGAAAAACGGCACTCCGCGAAAGTTGAGCTTCTCGTCGAGCTCGTCGATCGGAGTGATCTCGTCCGCCGGAAGGTCCCGCTTGTTGTACTGCATGACGAGCGGCATCGTGCGCGGATCGAAGCCGTCCTCGGCCAGATTTTCGTGCAGGTCCTGCAGGCTCTCCACGTTCTCGGCGAGCTGGCGCGTCTGGCTGTCCGCCACGAAGACCACGCCGTCGACTCCCTGAAGAACGAGCTTGCGCGTCGCCGCGTAATAAACCTGTCCCGGCACGGTGTACAGCTGAAACCGCGTGTTGAACCCGGAGATCGTGCCGAGGTCGAGCGGCAGGAAATCGAAGAAGAGCGTGCGGTCGGTTTCAGTCGCCAGCGACATCATCTTGCCCTTTCGTTCTTCCGGGAGCTGCGAATAGATCTGCTGCAGGTTCGTCGTCTTTCCCGATCTTCCGGGGCCGTAGTAGACGATCTTGCAGGTGATCTCGCGCGTGCTGTAGTTGACGACTGACATCGCGCTCAGCCTATCCGGCCGAAGAGTGAGTCGAGGCTTCGGTTCAGCTCGCCTTCGAAGTCGCCGGCGGGGAGCGGCTTCGCGGTGGCGGGCGCATGCGGCCGCAGCTGTTCGAGCGCTTTCTGGAACTCCGCGAAGTAGATCTCGACCAGCCCCAGAGAGCTCTCGCGATCGAAGACGCCGACGAACAGGAATTCCTGCTCACCCGCCATGCAGCGCGCCATGAAGACCTGCCGGTCTCCACCGGCGTGGTGCATCTCGTAGAACGGCTTCCCGTGCAATTGCCGGCCGAGCTCGCGGGAAGACGCGTTGATCGCGGACGTCAGCGCGCAGATCGACATGACGTCGGCGGCGTTCGAGAACCCGAACTGTCCCACGGCACGGCCGCTGGGATGGAGAAGCACGCCTGAAATCAGGCGGGCGTCCTCGGCCAGGCTCTTGAGCGGAGCCGCGACCCAGGGCTCGACTACCTTTGGATCCGTCATGACTTCTCCCGGGCAGCCTGCATCATGTCGAGTCTCACCCGTCCGACGTTCGCCTCGGGCGTGGTTATCGTCACGAGAACGACATCGCTCGCGCCGACGACGCAGATATGTCCGCGCTCGGCTTCAAGCCGCATGAATGACGGCGTTCCCAGCCGCGCCGCGTGCGATGCGCGGCTGACCTTGGAGTAAAGATAGGCCGCGAGCGCCGCCGTGTGCCTGCGAGTGTCGGGGCTGCCGGCGGAGGCCCCTTTCATCGCGCTCGTCTCGACGATGAGGCCGTCCGTCGCTCCGACCACCATGGCCGCCGCGACGCCGGGGACGTGAGAGAGGGTGGCAACTACATCTGAAGGCGCCGCCTTCACGCTCGTCCCTCCATCCAGTTGATGGCGAGCGCCACGGAGCGGGTGAGCACGCGGCGGACGAGACCCAGCGGCACCGTCGAGGACGCGGCGAGCAGAACGACCGCGTCTCCAACAGCCGGAGCCAGCGCGATGATGGCCGCGTCGGTCTCCACTACCACGGCCGTCCACGCCCCGATCGAAAGGTGTCTCATCGATCGCGACACCTCGCTGCTCACGCCGCTCAGGGCGACACCGATCTCGCCCGCGATGTCACGCCCCTGCGCGTCGACATAGCTGCCGGCCAGGGGCGTGCCGGAGTGGTCGAGCAGCAGTGCCGTCTGCTCGGTATCGCCGATCGCGGTCGCGAACAAGCTCCCCGCCGTATCAGCCATCGGACGATCCCGCGAAGCTCGATCCCACCTCGATCAGCCCCGTGCTGAGCATGCCGTATATGATCTTCGCAACCTCGAAGTCGGGGAGGACCAGCGCGCGTGCGATGTCGTGGAGATTGCGCTCTCCATCCACGACCGTGAGGACCTCCCACTCCCGGGGAAGAAGATCGATGAACGATTCCGGACCGTCGTCGAGCGGGGCGAGGCGCGGGACGACCGCGGCATCGGGAATGCGGTCGGCCATGCGCGACCATTCATCGATGCGCCGGGCTCCCTCCATCAGGAGAGACTCCGTGGTGACGCGAACCGCGATATCCTTTCGAATCGGCCGTGCCGGCTCCTCGGTGAAGGAGAAGAACCCCTCCGACCACGACATCAGATCGAAGACGACCGTTTCGATCTGCTGGCGCATGAAGCGATCGATGTCGCGAGGCGTCACGATCCCGTGCGCGACCAGTATCTCGCCGACCCTGCGCTTGTCACCGGCCCTCTGCATCGCCGTGGCTCTCGCCAGGTCCGCGGCGGTCGCCTTGCCCGACTCCTCGAGGATCGTTCCGAGAAGATGCGGATTGCTCTTCATCGTCGCGGCCACGATCGTCCCCGCGTCGAAGTAGACGCTCCCCTCGTTGTTCCGCTCCGGAGAGTGAACGCGAAGGGTTCCCGTCTTTCTGCTCAGGTCGAGGAGCTGGAATACGTCGTGAATTCCCAGCTCGCGGAGCGGTCCCTCGATGGCCATTAACGGCGCCCCCGCTGCAGCAGCGCGCTGTAGCGCAGCGCGTCGGAGTGATTGGGATCGAAGCGAAGCACCCGCTCGAAGGCGCGCAGCGCATCGTTCTCGCGCGCCAGGTCCACCAGTATCTCACCCAGCGCGATCAGAGCGTCGAAGTGATACACATCCCTGCGCACGAGAGACACGATTCTTGGGAGGGCGCTCCTCGAACGGCCGCTCCGACGATACGGCCCGACGAGCTCGACGACCGCCGCATCGTGGTTCGGAGAGATCACCAGCACGGACTCGAGCTCTTTGATCGCCCCGTTGTCGTCCCCGGCGCGCGACAGCAGGCGGCCAAGAGCGACACGCGTCTCGGCCTGGCGCTCGTCGACTGAGAGGCTGGCGCGGTACGAGGCGATCGCTTCGCCGGCGTCGCCAAGGGCGGAGTAAAGATCTCCAACGCGCTTCATCACGTTCGCGTTGCGGGCATGGCGAGCCTTCAGATCGCTCAGAATCTCGCGAGCGCCGGGCTCGTCGAGGGAAGCGACTCGTGCTTCCGCGGCCAGCAGCAGCAGATTGACATCCGTGCTTCCCGCCGCGACCAATGCCTCGGCGAACGGGCGCGCTTCGTCGGCCCGGCCCAGCGCGAGCAGCGATCGGGCCGCGCCCTGGCGCGCGAAAATATTCCCCTCCTCGAGTACGAGCGCGCGCCTGTACCTCTCGAGCGCCTCGCCGTGGAGTCCCTGGGCGGCGAACGAGTCACCCGCGAGCACAAGCCCGAGAATCTTGTCCCCACCGCGTGCCAGAGCGCGGGCGATCTCCGCCTGTGCGCGCTCGTACAATCCCTTGGTTATGAAATCCCTCGCCAGCGAGAACCCGGCCAGCGGATCGTCCGTCGGCGGCTCGGCGCGCGGCGCCTGTGGGGCGAACAGCTCCTCGATCACCGATGGATCGAAGTGGAAGTGCTCCACCCGCTCGACCGGCTCGTTCGACTCAGTGATGGGCGGCGCGACGGTCAGGCGGATCTCCTCGTGCGGCAGCTCGATCGCCAGCGCCAGTTTCTGCGGCGTGTACATCGGGTCGAGCGACAGCGCGCGCTTCGTCTCGCGCAGCGCGCCGGTGAAGTCGCCGAGATTGGAAAGCGTGAAGCTCAGGTTGTAATGGGCTTCCGCGAAG
>DASTTD010000256.1:0-11101 GCA_035760325.1 Gemmatimonadaceae bacterium | reverse complement strand
AGTTGCAGTGCACGTACTGTCAACGTGACTGTGGCTGCGGATGTCGGCGCGAGCGGGAACGGAGCCGTAGGTTCACGCGTCGGACGTATCGAGGGACCACACGCGCACGGGCTTGCGGCGGATCGGTGAGCCGCGCGCGAGTGCGATGCGAAGGATCAGGGGATGGAAGGAGAGGTTCGTAGGGCGCGTGCTTTTGACAGGCTGTATGGGAGCTGCGGGTGTCCTCGCAGGCGACTTTCAGCGAGCGACAAGGAGACCCAGCGATCGTCCGCGGAGCGGACCATCGCGCGCTTTGGGGCTCCGCCCGAGGGAGCGTAGTCGCCTAGCGGCACCCACACCCTGATTCCCGCGCAGAGATCCGTCCGGGAGTTGGCGGTTCGCTATAGCTCCATCACGAGCCGCACATCGGGATCGATCGATGCCGCCGCGGTACTGCGCGTCAGCCACGAGACTGCGAAGAAGACGAGGAACGAGAGGACGAGCGCGACAGCGGAGGCGGTGACGCCGGCCGGGAAGCTGAATGCTTTATTGTAGGCCGCGATCTCGAGCGCCAGCGTCACCACCAGACCTGTCGCGATCGATGCGATCGCTCCCGCCCGCGTCGCCCCCTGCCAGTTCAATCCCACCGCGAGCGCGGGCACCAGAGTGGAGGCGAACAGCCCCCAGCCGAAAATGCCGAGGAAAGCCACCATTGCCCCGGATCTCTGAGCAGTTACCGCCGCGGCTATCGCGATCACGACCGTGACCGCTCGCCCCCACGCCAGCTCGTTCCTGAGGCGCCGGCCGAACGCGACCGGCAGGTCGTGCATCACGATCGCCGCGCCAATGTTGATGAACGAGTTCGCCGCGCTCATCGTCGCGGCGGCGACACCGGAAAACACGAGCGCAGCGAGCACAATCGGAGTCACGTGCAGAAGGAGACTCGGCGTCGCCTGATCGGGCGCCGCGAGCGGTGCCATTCTGCCGTCCGAGACGAATGCCTTCACTCCCATCCCCACACCGAAGTACAGGAGGAGCACCAGCACCAGTCCCAGCGTCTTGAGGAGTGGATACCATTTGAGCTGGAGCGGATCACGGAGCATGTAGTACTTGTGCACGGCCTGCGGCTGCCCGAGCGATCCCATCGAGAAAACGAAAAAGAAGGACAGGGCAGCGAGCGGCGTCAGCTTTCCCCACGGTCCGAGAAAGGCGGGATCAGCGGCAAGAATGGATCGGGAGATCGCGCTCAGTCCTCCGCCGAAATCCAGGACGAACAAAAACACGAGCACCGACGCGACCGCCATCAGCGTTCCCTGAAACACATCATTGTAAATGCCGGCGAGGATTCCGCCCGAGGCGGAGTAGGCGAGCGTGATTCCCATCCCGATCCAGATGCCCCAACCGAGTCCGACATCGAAGATCGAGTTGATCACCACACCCATGGCGAGCGCGTTCGTCGCCATGTAGCCGACGATCCCGAACAGCATCGCGATCGCCGCGACTCCCTGCGCCGCCGGCGAGCGGTATCGAGCGCCGATTGCATCAGGGATGGTCATCAGCGAGCGCGCTTCGCCAAGGAGCCGGAGACGTTTCGCCAGCACCCACGCGCCCATTACGTTCGTGACCGAGGCCGGCAGCACGATGAACATGGCGCCCAGACCGACTGCGTAGATCAGACCCGGCCCGCCGATGAAGGCAAACCCCGAAACGGAAACCGACACCGATGCGACGGTAAGAGCGACGAGACCAATTCCTTTTCCCGCCACGAAGAAATCCGCCGCCGTCCGCGTCTTCCGCGAAGCCCACACGCTGATTCCGATTACGACGGCGAAGTAGGCGATCCCTACCCCGATGACCGCCGGCTGCGCCGCACTCGGAAGCGAAGTCTGAAGAAGCGCGCTGAACGGGACGACTGTCACGAGGCTGAATCGGTCGCGCGTGCCGCCAGCGGATGCCCGTCCTTCTCGATCTCGCGCGCCAACGACCGGACCTGCTCGATGTCGGCGGCGGTCAGCGTCTGACTCTCGAACGTCAGAGCGTAGGCGACGGGCAACACGATGGTCGGCAGCAGGCCGATACCATAGATCATGATCGCGGCTCTGGCGGGTAGCCCAAGCCAGAGCTCGCTTCCCGAATTCTCGGTTGCCGGCAAAAGGAGCGCCCCGCAAAAACCTGCCGCCAGTGTCACGACGACGAATGCGAATGGGAGCTTGAGTGGACCGACCCCGTGACGTCCTCGCGTAGCGCCGAGGATCATGATCGCGCCAATCGCAACCGGAATCCCGATCGCGAGGAGCCAGGGCGCCCACACCGGAACTCCCGCAGGAAAAAAGGCCGCGCCATATGCGACCGCAATTCCTGCCAGCGAGATTACGAGCGCAACACGAGCAGCACGCCGCGTGACGTCCTCAGTCGATGCCTCCGGTCTAGGCAAAGTCGATCACCCGAAAGTCGCCGGCGCGGAGCGCATTACGGTAGGCGAGAGCGGCCGCGGCAACGCTCATTACCGTAGCGCCAGAACGGCGAACGTGGCGAGCCAATGCTCGCCCATGTAGTCCCCCGTGACGTGAGGGAGCCCGGCGTCGAGATGAGCTCGCGCCGCATCAACCGCTATTTCGCGGCGTGGATCTCCTTCCCCGAATGTCTCGGCCAGCGAGCGCCAGCACCACGCGCGGCTCAGGTTAAGCCCATCGAGATGAGCGATCTTTCCATCGCTGCGGTCAGTTACCGTCGCCGGAACGAAGAGTGTCGCAGGCTCTCGGCTCCCCAGGTTCGGAAGAAAGACACTCAGCCAGTCGCCAAATGCATCCGGCTCGAGCGCTCGTCGCATGCATTCCGCTTCCACGAGCGCCGAGGAGAGGAAGTCGTCGCCGCCGGGCTCCCATGCCTGACAATCGCGATCGCTGCCGTACCACTCCACGGCTTTCCGGATCAGCAATCCCCGAAAGCCCTCGTCATTCATCGCGGAGCCATACTCGATGGCGAGTGCAAGGCCGAACGCACTGTTGAAATGCGTACCCACGCGCACGGGATACGTCGCCCTGGGAAGGAATCCGGTATAACGCTCGACGATCACTCGCGTAAGCGGCGAAAGCGCTGACCTCCACCCTCTCGCCTCACTCGTGTCGTGCCTGGAAAGCTCCGCGTCGAGCATCAGCAGCCACGCCCACCCGTATGGACGCTCGAAAGTTCCACGCGATGGCCGGCGGAAGTAGTCAGCTTCCTCCTCGACGTTGCTCGCCGTGAGCTGTGCCTCGAGCACCGAAGCGATTCGCTCGGCTTCACCAATTGCGGGAAACCGCCGCAGCATGGTAGCGAGCAGCCAGTACCCGTGCACGCACGAGTGCCAGTCGAAGCTTCCGTAGAAAACCGGGTGCAGCTCTCGCGGCGAGCGGACGTCGCCGGCGTCGTCGAGGACGTGATCGAGCTTATGTGGATATTCCCGGGTCAGGTGCGCCAGCGCGACACCGGCAAATTTCGACGCCAGCTCGGGAGTGAGGAGCACCGTCAGTACCTGAACACGAAGACATTCATCAGCAGGATATTGGCGGCGAGCAGAAGAAGGGCTGTTGGAATCTGAACCTTGATGACGGCATTCTCGTCGGGAAGCTCCAGCAGCGCTATCGGAACGATGTTGAAGTTTGCGGCCATCGGCGTCATGAGCGTGCCGCAGAATCCTGAAAGCATTCCGATCGCGGACATTATGGTGGGATCGCCCCCGAATTGCTGCACGATGAGAGGCAGGCCGATTCCGGCGGTCATCACGGGGAAGGCGGCGAATGCATTTCCCATTATCATCGTGAACACGGCCATCCCGATCCCATAGGTCGTTACCGCCGCCACCGGGGTTCCGAGCGGAAGCCAGCGGGTCGCGATCCCGCTCACCGCCGTTCCGACGCCGGCGACAGCGAACAACGCACCCAGCGCCGCCAGCATCTGTGGAAGAACCGCCGCCCAGCCAATGGCATCGAGCAGCCTGCGCGCTTCCCTGATCGGAGCGAGCAGCGGAGGTCGCAGCAACAGCATTCCGAACGCCAGCGCGACAATCGTTGCGAGCGCCAGAGAGATGACCGTCACCTGCCTGATGTCGACGATGGGCGCGCCCCCGACTTCGATTCGCTTGAGCCCGAAAGTCCCAAGCACCGTGAGCAACGGGATCGTCAACGCCGGCAGGAACAACTTGTTGCCCCAGCGCCTGGCGTTCTCCGCTTCTTCTTCGCGCGTCGCTTTCTGTTTTCCCTGCCCCAGGCCGCGTATGCTCGCCACCAGCACCATGGCGATTACGAGAAATCCGCTGGCGAGGTCCGGCAGATAGGAGCCGATGAGGAAGGTGGTCGCGTAGATCCCCCAGAACACCGTGTTATTGAAGCGGCGCGGGTTGGATTTGTCGCGAAGATTCACGATCGAGACGCCGGCGGCCATGAGTCCCGTCAGCCAGTAAACATGCTCCAGCGTGATCATCGGTCCTGCTTTCCTTCGGCCGACACGTCGGCGCGCAGCGTTCCCTCGAGGAAGAAGAGCCGCGTGCAGTGAATTGCGAAAGCGCAGATCGCGGTGGGGATCGCCCAGAGCGCGAGCTCTACGGGCTCGACGTGAATTCCGTTCTGATCGAGGAACCCCCGGATGAGGAGAATCGAGCCGATGGCGATGAAGATGTCCTCACCGAAGAAAAGCGCGATGTTGTCCGCCGCCGCCGAGTGAGCGCGGATCCTGTGTCTGACCTGAGGCGGAATTTCGCCGTACTGGTTCTCCGCCGCGGCCTCCGCCATCGGCGCCACCAGCGGCCGCACCATCTGCGCGTGCCCGCCCAGTGATGTCAGGCCCAGGGCCGCGGTCACCTGGCGCACCGCGAAGTAGGCCAGCAGGACTCTGGAAGTCGTGGCGGCACGCAACCCGCTAATAACTGCGCGCGCGCGTTCGCGAAGGCCGGCATGCTCGAGCAGACCGATCACGGGCAGCACCAGCCACACGATGCCGACATAGCGGCTGGTGATGAACGCCTTTCCGAAAGCGGCGATGACTTCGAGGGGACCCAGGCCACTCGCCAGTCCAGCGGCGAGCCCGGCAACAGTGACGACGAGCAGCGGATTGATCCGCAGCACGAAGCCGATGACGACGATCAGGACACCGATGAGTGGCAGCACGTTGTTTCTGTCGGGTTGATCCAGCAAAACCGTTCGCGTGACGGCCGGAAACTTCGGGATGTGACTGAAATCGTACAAGATCGAGGAGAGGAGGCAAATGCGGAAATGGGTTCGAAATAACGGGCTTTCGCTGGCGATGTTCGGTCTCTTTGCCGTCGCGCTGGTGGGACAGGTGCTGGCGGGACACCGGGTCCACAACGAGGATCAGCGGGAGCACGGGCAGCCGGCCGTAGAGCTCGGCGAGTACCTGCGCTCGGGACATTTCGTAGAAGCCGTGTTCGAGAACTGGGAATCCGAGTTTCTGCAGATGGCGGCGTTCGTCCTGTTGACCGCGTATCTCTATCAGAAGGGATCACCCGAGTCGCGGAAGCTCGAAGGCGAGCCGGACCTGGACAAGCATCCGACAAAATCCAAAAAGAAGGATTCTCCCTGGCCCGTCCATCGCGGCGGACTGGCGCTCCAGCTGTACTCGCACTCTTTATCCATCGCGCTATTCCTGTTGTTTGCGGTTTCCTTTCTCTTGCACGCTGCCGGAGGCGTGCGCGAATACAACCAGGAGCAGCTCGAGCATGGATCGGAACCGGTGAGGATGCTCGCCTACATCGGGACCTCCCGCTTCTGGTTCGAGTCGTTTCAGAACTGGCAGAGCGAGTTCCTTTCGGTCGGCGTTCTGATCGTCCTCTCCGTCTTTCTGCGGGAGCGGCATTCGCCCGAGTCCAAACCCGTGGCGGACCCGCACGACGAGACGGGGAGATAACGGGAGAGAGGGGCTCCACGAGTGGGAGCGAAAGGAATAACGTGGGAACGACAGGAATAACGGTGGGAACGAAAGGAATAACGAATGAACGGCTTGGTGCGCATCCATCTGATCGCGTTATCGCTTTGTAACCTCGTCGTTGCTTGCGATCGTTCCCCCGAGCCCGCTCCGGATACGCCGCACGCCGTCGAGCCAGCTAAAGCAACGGGAGAGAGCGAACCAGCCACAAACCTTTCGGACTCATCCTCGCCTTGCCCGCGAACCGGTCGGTGGGCCATTTGCAGTCTGGAGAAGCGACTCGAGCAATCCGGTTTCGTCCTGCGCAAGGCGGAGGGCGAAAATCCCCGGCGGGTGGGTTTCGCCGTGCAGCCGATCGTGTATCAGTTAGGTCGTGCGCGTCTCGAGGTCTTCGTATATCCTGACGAGGCTGCCGTGGTCGCGGACGTCGGCAGGATGGACACGCTCGCCGTGGCCGCGCGCGGTCAGAAAAACGACTGGGAAATTCCACCGCGTTTCATCCGCTCCGCCAACCTCATTGCCGTCTTTCTGACGCGAAACGAGCAGCAGGCCGAGCGATTGACGCTCGCCATCACAGCCGGACCGCCCCAGCGCTGACCCTGAGGTGCGAATGTCCTTGAAGGGTTTCGACTCGCATTTTCGCCCTCTGGCGCGATTGCGTACTCTGCTCAATGTTGAGACACGGGACCGAAGCATTGGATTTCGCCCCATCGGGCCAAAGGAGGCAACATGAAACCTGTTTCCGTCATTCTGGTAGCAACGGCATCAACGCTCGTTCTCTCTGCCGCGGGCTGGCGCGGCGATCGGGTGCTCGGTCCGCATGACGCTCTCGTTCGGCGGGAAGTGGCGAGGCTGCGTGCGCACTTCGATTCCGTCGACGTCGAGCTCCGCATGCGGGATGTCTCACACCTGTCCGCTGAGCAGCGCGCGAATCGCGTGACGCTCATTGGCTGGCTGAGGGAGTACCGTGAGGCCGGACGGTTTCCGCTGAACGACAAGTTCGCCGGACAGTTCGTGCCATTCTTCCGCGATTCCCGCGGAACGCTCTGCGCCATGGCGTACCTCGTCGATCGGTCAGGGCGCTCCGATGTCGTCGACCACATCGCCAGGACGCGCAACAACGCGTTGATCCGCGAGCTGACCGACGATCCCAGGCTGGTCGCGTGGCTGGATGCGTCGGGGCTCAGCGTCAGTGAAGCCGCCCGGATTCAGCCCGCGTACGAAGGATGCTGCGTAATCGGAGATCGGTCCGCCATCCGGAATCAGGTCAGCGGCGACTATGCCCTCCTTTCAATCGCGCTCAGCGGCTCTTCGCTTGGCACACTTGGCTTCAACCTGTTCGCGCCAGGGCGGGTCAGCGGCGCGGCGGGGCTCCTGACGGGAGCGGCATCGATCATCGCCGGCGCGGCACGAATGGGAGACATCGACGGCGATCGCAGGGTTGCACGCGCCAACGCCGGGATCGGTACTCTCGCGGTGATCGGAGGACTGCGCGGAGTGTTCGCGCAGAGGGCATCACGCGATCGCGTACCGGTGGAGGCGTCGAGCGACAAAGGTGTGAAGGTGACTTCGCTCAGCCCGGATCTGATTGTCGGGCCGAACGCCACCCGGGTGGGGTTGAGGCTCCGCGCCGAGTTCTAGCAGACTGATCTCGAACCGCGGCGATCGGCAAGTCCAGTCGCCGCCGCGGTTCTCAGCCGCCCCTCAATGAATCACGGCGTCATTCGCACGTCGTTATCGTGTAGACATGCCCCGCATCGTATCGTTTCTTCCCGCCGGAACGGAAATCGTCCATGCGCTTGGCGCGGGAGACCAGCTTGTCGGCCGCTCGCACGAATGCGACTTCCCGGCTTCGGTGCAGGCGTTGCCAATCGTCAGCAGGCCGACCATCGATCTCGATGGAGCGTCCGCTGCTGGAATCGATCAAGCCGTCGCCACGCGGCTCGACGCGGGTCATTCGCTGTATGCGATCGACGAGGTGTTGCTCGAGGAGCTGCGGCCGGATGTGATTCTCACGCAAAATCTCTGTCGCGTCTGCGCCCCGTCCGGTGACGAGCTCACCCGGGCGGTCAGAAAATTCCGCATGCAGCCGAGCATACTGTTTCTCACGCCGAGAAGCCTGGCGGAGATCGAGGAGAATATCATTGCCGTCGGAGAAGCGATCGGACGCGAACGCGATGCCGCCGCTCTCGTGGCGGTGAATCGGGAGCGCATGGAGGCCGTGAGCCTGGCCGTGCGCGATGCCCCCACGCGAAAAGTCAGCTTCCTGGAGTGGACCGAGCCGCTGTTCTGCGCCGGCCACTGGGTCCCCGAGATGATTGCGCTGGCGGGCGGCCACGACGCTCTCGGAAAACCCGGCGGCGATTCGGTTCGCATCGAGTGGTCGGATGTGTTGATGCAGTCACCGGAGAACGTGATCGTTTCACCGTGCGGTTATCGACTGGAGCAGTCAGTCAGCCTCGCGACGCACTTGCCGGCAATACCAAACGCGACGGTCTATGCGGTCGACGCGAATGCGTACTTTGCGCGGCCCGGACCGCGCGTCGCCGAAGGCGTCGAGCTCCTCGGCCATCTCTTTCACCCCGATCGTGTCAGCTGGAATTCTCCGATTCAACCGTGGGCGCGGCTCGGCCAGTAACTCCCGAGGGAGGGTGATCGAGTACAAGGATGCGAGGCAGAAGCTTCTCGTCCGTATCGACCGCCTGGATCACTGCTTTCAGCATGGCTGCAAGGCTTCACGCCTGAAGCTCTGAGAAGCCGGCTCTAGTGCTCGCGCTCACGGCGTGTATCTCTTCAGTCTAATGCTCGAACTCCCGCTGGATCTTCTCCAGACGCTCACGCTCGCCGCCGTCGTCTACTTCATCGGGATACAGGTGAAGAAGCGAATCGGGTGGGTGGACCGTCTGAACATTCCCGCCGCGGTCGTGGGCGGGCTGCTGTTCACGGGCGTCACCGTGCTGGCCCATAACCGCTTCGCCACCATCCAGCTCGACACGACGGCGCAGCCGGTACTCAGCGTTGCTTTCTTCACGTCGATCGGCATGGGAGCGAGCCTCGCTCTGCTGCGCCGCGGCGGCATTCAGGTCGGGATCTTCCTCGCTTTCGCCACCGCGTTCTGCTTCGTCCAGAACTTCATCGGAATCGGCATCGCGCGCGCGTTCGGCGAGAACCCGTTGCTCGGCGTGATGGCGGGATCGGTGACCCTGGTCGGTGGACCGGCAACGGGAATGGCTTTCGCGCCGGTGTTCGAGACGGCGGGGCTCACGGGTGCGGGGGCACTCGCGCTTGCGGCCGCGACGATGGGGATCGTCTTCGGCGGGCTGACCGGAAGCCCGGCAGCCACCTTCCTCATCAAGCGCCAAGGGTTGAGGTCGACCGTCGCTTCCGCCGCCGAGGCGCGTGCCGAGCTCGAGACTCCGGAGCCGGCGCTCATCGTGGAGGTGGAACAGGAGGACACACCGCTTATCCGGAACATGGTGATCCTCGCGCTCGCCATGGGCGTCGGAAGCGTGGTAAGTGGGTGGATCCAGGCGCTGGGCGTCACCCTTCCTGCCTACATCGGCGCGATGCTCATCGCGTCGGTGATCCGCAACATCGACGACGCGACACACTGGCTCAGGATAGATCAGCGCGCAATGGAGTTCATCGGGAACCTGGCGCTGAACATCTTCCTGACGGTCGCGCTCATGGACCTCAAGCTCTGGCAGCTTGCCGGTGTCGCGCTGCCGCTGATCGTGATTCTGATCGTGCAGGTGGTCGTGGTCGTGCTCGCCGCGATCACAGTGTCCTACGTCTTAATGGGCCGTGACTACGATTCGGCGGTCATGTCCAGCGGATTCGTCGGATTCGTGCTCGGCACAACGGCCAACGCCGTGGCCAACATGCGCGCGCTGGTGGCGCGCTACGGACCGGCGCCGCGCGCGTTCCTCGTCGTGCCGCTCGTCGGTGCGTTCTTCATCGACTTCACCAACGCGATCATCATCACGTTCTTTCTCAACTGGCTGAGCTGAGCGCGCGTCGCCAACCGTGCTGTGTGCCACAACGGCGGCGGGACCAGGCCCGGAATCATCGGGGCAGACGGATGGTGAACAACGTGCCTGCCTCCGCAGAGGACCGGACGTCGATAGTCCCGTTGTGCGCGCTGACAATGCGTTCGGTGATGTACAGCCCCAGCCCGAGATTACCAGAATCGCGAGCGGCAGGCCGATCTGACTGGAATCGCTTGAATGGGCTGAACAGCCCCGGGAGATCCGCCTTCGGGATTGGCTGACCCTGGCTGTGCACCCGCAGCACGACATCCGCCGATTCTCCCTGGGCCGTCACGCTGATCCGGGTTCCGGACGTGCCGTGCTGCACCGCATTGCCGAGCAGATTTGTCACGACCTGGCTGATCCGTGGCGCGTCCCATTGTCCAGTGAGGTTTCCCGTCGGAGTGAACTGGAGTACAGCGTCAGTGTGCACCGCCGCCATTTCATCCACCGCCTGCCTGATGACCACCGCCAGATCGGTCTCCCCTGGCGTGATCGGAATGCCTGAGCCCAGGCGTCCCCACGTGAAATCGAGAAGATCCGCAACCATCTGGTTCATCCGTCCGGCGGTGCGGGCAACGCGCGTCGCTACCGTGAGATCAGGCTCGGTAAGCGCTCCCCGATCGAGCATGAACTGTGACCCCGTGATGACCACGCTGAGGGGGGAGCGAAGCTCGTGACCAAGGATAGCGACGAACATCTCCCTTGATCGATCGATGTCCTGGGTGTACCGCGAGATGGACTCGGCCAGCGACTGGTCGATTGCCTCGTTGAAGCGCATGAGATCATCGAGGTCGGCTCCGGTGAGACTGCCCTTTGCCTTGGTCCAGAGACGGATGACACTCGCACGCAGGGCGCGGTACTCTGAAACCATCTCTCCGACAGAGAATCCACTTTCGGCACGCCCGGAGCCATGGACCTCGGCTGCCGTATCGCCGGATTCGCTCGAATCGGCTTTGCCCTTCGATTTCTCCGTCTGCTGGGCGGCCGTCTGTGGCGTGCGGAGGTCGGTGACGATCTCGTGGAGCATCTGGGAGGCATGGTCGCGCAAGCCCTTCAGATCCATGATTCGGCCCGCAGGACCGGATGACTCGGCGAACCTTACCCAGTCAGCGAGAATCGGTTCGATATTCCCTTCAATGAAATCGGCCAGGCGCACGGCTTTCTCCAGATAT
>DASTTD010000255.1:0-2881 GCA_035760325.1 Gemmatimonadaceae bacterium | reverse complement strand
TTGCCACGATCCGTCCGTCGCGCATGACTCCCGTTCGGTGCCGCACGATCGCGGGATGCCGCTTGGTCGTCGCGACCATGTCTTCGGTGCGGTCGTAGATGATCTTGACCGGCCGGCCCGATTTGAGCGCGAGAAGCGCCGCGTGTCCCGCGATCATCGACGGGTATTCTTCCTTGCCGCCGAAGCCGCCGCCCGTTTCAGTCTGGATCACACGGATCGGTGGGTGCTTGCCGAACAGGCACCTCAAGGCCTTGATCACGTAGAAAGGGCACTGCACCGAACCGAAGATTGCGACGCCTTTCCTGCCCTCCACTTCCTCGGGCACGGCGATGACGCCGTTGGGCTCTATGTAGACGTGCTCCTGGTGTCCGGTGCGGTACGTCCCCTCTACCACGAAATCCGCTCCGGCGAGGGCGCTCGCGACATCGCCCTTCACGATGTCGATATTCTTGAAGACATCAGTCGACTGTTCCGGATCGAACAGGGGGCTCTCTTCGTCGTACTCTATCTCGACGTGCGCGGCGTTGAGCTTCTCCCTGTCCTCGTGCGCGAGGAGGAGAATCGGCTCCGCCATATGTCGGATTTCCCGCTCGACGAGAAACGGCTGGTCTTTCTCGATCAGGTCTACGGAGTTACGCCCGACCACATCCCGGTAGTCGACGATCGTGAAACCCGTGGTGTCGAAGTCGAACCGGATCGACCGCACGCGTCCGCGTGGTATCGTAGAGCGGACGGTGCGCCCATGAATCATTCCGGGAAAAGTGATGTCGTCCGCGTATCGGGAGCCGCCCGTTGCCTTGCCGATCCCGTCTTTTCGCGCGACGCTGTTACCGACTGCTGGCATTTCCCGCCGTGACCTCTGCAAGTGATGTCATCCGCCGGAACATGCGCCGCTGCGCGGGGTGAGGCAAGATTGCAGGGATACGGGCGAGATGCTGGACGAGTCAGCCGACACCCGTCACATTGAAATCATGGTCTTCGAAAGAGATCATCGCGCATTCGGAGCGGTCGTTCTCGCGGCGGGAGCGTCGACGCGCCTGGGGTTTCCGAAGCAGCTGGTCAGATACGAAGGTCAGCCGCTTGTTCGACGCATGGCAGTCGCCGCCGTCGACGCCGGGGCCGACCCGGTAGTAGTGGTGCTCGGAGCGGACGCGGAGATGATCGCGCCAGTGCTGGCCGGGCTGACTTCCGTTCGGACCGTAGTCAATCGGGAATGGAGCAGCGGCCTCGCATCATCACTGGCCGCCGGTCTTCGAGAGGTCTTCGGGGACAACACCTGCGAGGCGGTGCTGGTCACGCTCGCCGACCAGCCGCTCGTCGATTCCGCCGCGCTCAAAAAGCTGATCGGCGCCTTCGATCGCAATCACCGGATAGTGGCGTCGGCCTACGCCAACACCCTCGGGGTTCCCGCGGTGTTCGGGCGGGAGTATATGCACGAGCTAGTGAAACTGACCGGTGACGCTGGGGCAGGGTCGTGGCTGCGAAGCCGGGCGGGCGAGGTCACGCCCGTTGCCTTCGGCGGCGGCGCGCTGGACATCGATGGCTCGTCCGATATCGCGCAGCTAAATCAGGATTGATTCCCCGGTTTTCTTCCCTGCGGGAGCTACTCGGATTGCTGGACGATCATCGCTTCGCTGAGGGTCAGCGAGATCCGTCCGCCACTCGGAACGCAGCCGTCGTACTTCGACGTGGCGCCCGCGACGACCGCGCCCGCCGCGGCTCCTGTGGCTGCTCCGATGACGGTCGATTTCGTTCTCTTGCCGAGGATCTGGCCGGCGATCGCGCCGATCACCGCGCCGGTCGCCACTTTCCTGGCGTCGTCGCTGGTATTCCCGTCGCGCACCTTGTCGACCTGAGCGTACGTGATGGTGGAGGTCACCGGGTAGGTTTTTCCATTGAACGCGATGGAGCGAACCGCGAATTCGAGCTCGATGCCGTCGTTGGCGTTGTTGCTCCGCTTGGCCGACGTGATCTCGATGACCGCAGTGGCACCGGCGGGAATGGAGACACCGTTCGACCCATGCACTGATTCAGCTACGCTCGCGGTGAAACGATCTCCCACGGCGTAGGTGTTCGTGCACACGCGCTGGCCGGAATAGAGAGAGATCTCGGAGCCGCCGGCAATCATCCCCACGGCTGCTTCTCCACCAGCGGGGCTCTCGGTCACGGTGTTGCGGTTCGCCGTCGTGTTTGCCGGGGTTGCGGGCGTCGTCACGGCCGGGGGTGGCGGCGTCCTGCGGGTTACCACGGTAACGGGAGCCTCTCTACGCATTCTCGGCGTCTCGGAAGCGGCCGGGCGCGTGGAAACGCGAGGGGCCGGCGCGACGTCGTCCATCACCGGATCGGTGCTGGCGGGAACGTCCTTCAGCTCCGGCTGTGCGCTCGTGTCGGCGTTGGCCAAGGCAAGATCGCGGACGAGCGTGCTGTCCTTCGCGAGAATGTCCTCGGGTGAATCTCCAACCTTGCATGCTCCGAGGAGAAGGATGGCGGCGAGGAGAGCTGGCGTCGTGAATGTGAAGAGCTTACGCATGATCATGTTCTCTGAATGAAAAAAAGGGGATGCGACCACCATGGCCGCATCCCCTTTTCACAATGCTGCCTAGTGAGGGAAGCGGCTCGCTACGTTTCCGCCGTTACGACCGATTGCTACGCGCCCCAGGCCTGACCTGCCTCCTGGGAACGGCAACCGGTTATTAATCGATATCCGGGTCCCGCGACGCCGGCGATCGACGCGAGGATCGCAGTGATCATCACCCGCGACTCCACCGCGAAGGACGACCCCGAAGATCGTGCCGAGAACGGCACCCGTCGAAGAACCACCGCCGCCAGTCCCGTCGTTACCCACAGACGACGGAGCGCTCGGGTAGGAAACCGCAACCGG
>DASTTD010000254.1:0-17705 GCA_035760325.1 Gemmatimonadaceae bacterium | reverse complement strand
ATCACCAAGGACGCCGTACCGGTCGACGAGGAGTACGTCGGCCGCAGCGTGCCCGGCGCTCGAGACACGCGACAAGGCCAGATCGTTTGCGCGCGCCCAGTCCGTCACGTCACGCAAATGTCCCTCGGTCAGCTCGTGTGGCGCGATGATGAGCCGGGCTTTCGATAGGTGTTTTTTCACCTCGATCCAGGCGGCGAGCAGGTGGACTTCGTCTGCGGGCCAGGTCGAGCCGGCGACGAGTGTAGGTGAGGACGACCGAAGTGAATCGACGAGGGCGGAAGCAGCGGCCTGCGCGCGCACCCAGACCTGGTCGTAGCGGGTATCGCCGGTGACGCGGAGAGCGTCCGGCCTGACACCCTGCTCGCGGAGCAGGCCCGCATCTTCCGCGCTGATCGCGCCGACTTCGTCGAGAGCACCATAAGCATCGGCAAGCGCGCGGCGACCGAGTCTGCTTCGCCTCGCGGATGATGCCGGCAGCGTCGCGCTGATGAGCCCGACTCGAACGTTCCGTCGAGCCGCGGTCTCGGTCAGCGCGGGCCAGACGTCGAGCTTGCTGAAAACGAGCGCCGTCGGCTGAAGAGCGGAAATGACCGCGGCGGCGGCGGTGAAGGTATCGAACGGCAGATAGTCGACGAAGTCCGCGGCCGTCGATCGCGCGAAATTTTCAGCGCTCGGAGAGTAGTGCGTGTAGGCGATCTGCACGTCGGGCCGGCGCGAGCGGAGAAGCTGAAGGACGGGGAGCGCCTGGAGTCCCTCGCCGACGGAGGGTGCGTGGAACCAGACGAGCGGTCGTGACGGATCACGCCGGGTGGCGCCCCACTCCCGATACCGGCGCAGAATTCCGCGCCGCGCCGCGAGCCCGCGCCGGAACTTCGAGTCTCCATCGGGAACGGCATAGGTGAGCCCCTGAGCGATTGCGCCCGCGAGGGCGTATGGAATCCGCAGCAGCGAATTCATCCCGACGCGTCAGGCGAGCGGACTATCTGCGTGAGGTATCCGGGCGGGGAGTGTTTGCGATAGCTGCGTTGACGACGCGACGAATGCTCTCGATCGGGTGAGCGCCGGCGAGCATTTCGTTTCCGATCAGAATGGTGGGAGTCGAGCGGACACCGGCAGCAGCGGCTCGCTGCTGATCGGCCTGGATCAGGGGCCTCGTGGTGCCCGACGAGACGCACTGCGACCATCGCCGCATGTCGACGCCGGTCGAGCGCGCGAGCGAATCGAAGATCGCGGCAGGTGCCGGTGAAGACGCCCATTTCGCCTGGGTGTCGAAGATTGCGTCGTGCATCTGCCAGAACTTTCCCTGAGCGCCGGCGCACATCGCCGCTTCGGCCGATGGCCATGCCTGCGCGTGAATGCTGAGCGGATAGTTCACGTAGGCGACGCGCGCCTTGCCGGACTTCACGAACTCGGTCAGTAAAGCGGGAAACGTCTCGTCGTGCCACTGCTTGCAGTACGGGCACTGAAAATCGCTGACCACGATGACCCAGATCGGAGCGCTTGTGCTGCCATCCGTTCGCGCCAGATCGGCGATCGTGATATTCGAGTCCTGCGCCGCGGGAACGGCCGCCGGCGTCGCGGCCCGCGCCGCGACGGTGGCGCTTTCGGCCACGGCGCTGTTCGTCCCTGATGGAGCACACGCGGCAAGGAGCGCGGTGGCGGCGCAGAGCGCGCGGTTGACTTGGGCAAGGAGCATCCGCTAAATACTTCTTCCCGTAATGACTAAATCAAGGGCGGAGGATAGATCTTCAACACGGTTGTAGCGGGTTTCTTTCCTGCCATGAAGCTGGCCGTGTTGCACGCTGGTGTCCTGCTCTTCCTCCAGCAGGGGATTCAGATCCCCGAGCCGACCGGCCTCGTCAACGATTTCGCTAACGTCATCGAGCCCGATGCCGAGCGGCGGATGACGCAGATCGCGGAAGACGTCCGCACGAAATCACGGGGAGAGATCGCGATCGTCACGCTGCCCGATCTGGGCGACCGCGACGTCCAGCAGGTCGCGCTCGAGATCGGCCGGCAGTGGAAGGTTGGAAAGCTCGGCGACCCCGGCGATCCGACGCGTAACGCCGGCGCGGTGATCCTGCTGGTTCCGAAGGAAACCGCGAAGGACGGCCGCGGCCGCTGCTTCATCGCCACGGGTTACGGCGCCGAAGGCTTCATCACCGATGGGACTTCGGGCGCGATCTGCCGCGAGGCCACGCCCGCCTTCATGGCTCGCGACTACAGCACCGGCCTCGAGCTCGTCACGCTGCGGGCGGCGGAGAGATTCGCGCAGGAGTTCAACTTCACGATCGACACCGCGCTGCGGGCGCCCGCGATTCCGTCGAGGAACGTGGACTTCCCGTCAGGTGGTGGCGGGATTCCTCCGCAGGTCATCTTTCTCATTTTCATCATCGTGCTCATGATGCTGAGCCGTGGTGGGCGCAGGCGGCGGCGCGGCGGGCGCGGCGGCGGAGGATGTCTGCCGTTTCCGATCATCATTCCGAGCGGCGGCTTCGGCGGCCGCAGCAGCAGCTGGGGCGGCGGCGGTTTTGGAGGCGGTGGATTTGGCGGGGGCGGCGGGTTTGGAGGTTTTGGAGGGGGAGGAGGGTTTGGCGGGGGCGGAGGGGGGTCAAGCTGGTGAGAGAGTCCGTGTTGGGGGTTAGATACTTTTTGAGTTTTGAGTTTACCGTTTTTCTGTTGACCGTTTTTGAGTTACACCGACGTTTTTAGGAGAGCGTGTAGTGACGCAACAACGGACAACGCAACAACGGTAAACTCAAAACTGAAAAAGCATCCATCGTCGGAGTATTGAGGAAGAAATGAAACTCGAGGAACTGGTTAAACAACTTCAGCTGGCCTACGGCGAAGCCCTTCGCAGCGTCGTGCTGTTCGGCTCGGCGGTAGCGGGCGAGCATACGAAGAAGTCCGACTACAACGTGCTCGTCGTGGTCGAGTCGCTTCCGCTGGAGAGGTTGCGCGCGGTCGCGGCGATTTCGAGGGCGTGGGCCGACGATGGCAATCCTCCGCCGATGACATTCACTTCCAGCGAGTGGAGATCGTCGGCCGATATTTTTCCGATGGAGTACGCGGACATCCTGGAGAGACACCGTGTGCTCTTCGGCGAGGATCCACTCGTTGGAATAACGGTGAACCCGGCGGACCTCCGGCTCGAGGTGGAGCAACAGACGATGGGCGCGCTGCTCCACCTCCGTCAGGCGATAATGGGCGCGGGCGGAGACCGCAAGCTCCAGCTCGAGCTTCTCGAGAAAAGCCTGAGCACGCTGATGGTGATTTTCCGCGGCGTGTCCCGCCTTCAGGGAGATGTTCCATCGCCGGATTATGAGGAGCTCACCGCGAGCCTCGCCGCGCGCGCAGGCTTCTCACCCGACGCGTTCGTGAGGGTCGTCCGCCACGTTCGGGGAACCGAAAAGATTTCACGCGATGACGCCGAGACTCTACTGGAGCAGTATCTGGGCGCAATGGAGCGCCTGGTTGCTTATCTGAACACCTTCAGAAGCTAGATTTGATCAGTCGTCCGCCATCGAAAACCAATCGAGGATTCACAAAATGAGAATTCGCATGTTGCTCGCTCTTGCACCGCTCACTCTTTCGGGCTGCGGCTACAACAGGATTCAGCAGCTCGACGAGCAGGCCGGCGCCGCCAAGCAACAGATTTCCGTTCAGCTTCAGCGTCGGGCCGATCTGGTGCCGAACCTCGTGCAGACCGTGAAGGGGTATGCGCAGCACGAGGAAGCGGTGTTCACGAACGTGGCGAACGCGCGCGCCGGTTTGGCTGGGGCGATCCAGTCAGGGGATCCAGGGCAGATGGCGACCGCCAACGCGCAGCTCACCGGCGCGCTCGGACGGCTGCTCGTGATCGCCGAAGCTTACCCTCAGCTGAAGGCGGATCAGGGATTCCTGCGGCTCCAGGACGAGCTGGCGGGGACGGAAAATCGCATTGCCACGTCGCGCAACGACTACAACCAGGCGGTGCAGGCGTACAACACCTACATTCGCACTTTCCCTCAGGCGCTGACGGCCAAGGTGACGGGCGCGGGCCCCCGCACGTACTTCGAGGCTGCGCCGGGGAGTGAAGCTCCACCGCAGGTGGACTTCGGGAACCGGACGACGCCGGCGGTGCCCGCCCCGGCGAGGCAAGCTCCCGCGAATGCGCCTTAGCGAACCGCGACCGCCTCACAAAAAAACCCCGCTGGCGGCGGGGTTTTTTCGCGGGTGGAGTTCTTAGCTGCCGATCAAAGGATTGTTCAGCCGCTCGACGGCCGGCAACGGAAGACAAATCTGAGTGCTGTACGTTCCGCCGAAATGATATGGAGTACCGGCGGCTGGCTGAATCGGGATGTCGTATCTGAGCACATCGCCCACGTGATGACTTTCGCCGAAAAGCTCCCGGCGGCGCTGATCGACGAGTTCAGCGAGGTAATCTGACTGCGTTACACCGATGAAATCGCTCTGCCCGCCACGCTCTCGCGACGCGTTGATGATCAGAAGAGCCGTACCGAGCCTGCCGGCGCGGATGTCCGCCTCGGCGATGATCAATTGAGCCTCCTCGTAGGTGGCCAGCGGAATCGGCGTGGCGGTCGTCGGATATTTGGTCTGATAGTAGTGAACGACTCCGGTGGCGCTCACTCGTGTAGTGGCAGTAACGGGTATGCGCGCGTCTCCCATCGAACGATAGGGTTCCCCGACTGAAAAGGCGGTATTCAGGGCGCTATTGTGAGTGGCAATTTGATTCTGGCGTCGCCCGGCGAGATCTGAGGCGGTGGCGTCTCTGAGGTACCCCGTCGGTACTTGCTGGGCGTCAGCTTTCGCTCCTTCATAATCCGCTAGGTTCAGTTTCGCCCTGGCGCGACCGAGATAGGCCATGGTTCGAATGCTGGTGTTGTTTGCGGTTGTCGCCGCGGCGATCGCTTCGGTGAACCGGGAGATCGCGAGCCTGAAGACGCTATCGCGCTGGATCTCGCCGCCGTACGTGAGCGACTTATCCGGGTTGACCGAAGAGATTGCCATCGTGCAGAAACCTTCCCCCAACAGAACCTCGGCGTAGCCCGCGTAGGCCGCTGCGATCCCGATGAGGTTGGTACGGTTCGGCGATCCGGCGCCAGCGGCGACTTCTGCGTCGGTCCAGCTGTTGAGCAGGGCCAGCACGTTCTCGTTCGATTGGCGGGCCGTCTGAAGCGTTGTATAGACACCATGGGCGGTGCAATCGCCGACCGAATACAGCTCGTCATCCTTGGTGGTATTCCGTCGGTCGTAGGGGGTGTGCGCCGCGTTCTGCTCGGCATAGATGAACTCCTCCCCAATCAGCCCGCTTAGTCCGGCGTAAGAGTGGAAAGCGCACTCGAAATCACCGACTGCGCCATCCGACAGCAGCTGCGCATTTTCGGGTACTTCCAGAATTGCCGCTGGAATCCTGCTGGCGGGCTCGACGTCGAGCGGGTTCCTGAGCGTCTCACACGCGGTGGGTAGGGCTAACAGTGCAAGCACCGTCATCCACAGCGGAAAGCGCGACGTCCGGTTACGAAAAGCCATGATCGTTTCTCGCTGCGAAGGTTTATAGAGCATGATTACCAGTCCAGATTGACGCCGAGTACCCACGACGTGAGCTGTGGGTTGGCGTTCTGCTCCCACTGACCGAACTCACCGCCGCGACCGCCGCCCAGGAAGAACCCCTCGGGCTCGAGACCGGGGTAGTCGGTCCAGGTCGCGAGATTGCGACCGGCAAGCGTGACGACGGCTCGATTGAACCTCGCGAATCGGGTGTTGATGGGCGGCAGCGTGTAGGAGAAGCTTACCTCCCGCAGCTTGGCGAAGCTGGCGTTGTTGATGTAGTAGTCTACGAGTTGCCCGTTGGAGCGCAGTCCCGCGATGATCTTCGGGTCGGTCTGAAGCGGAAAGAAGTTTTCGAAGCAGCGGCCGAAGATGGCGCAGCGGGCGCGGAAGTTTCCCTCGAGTTTCACGAAGTCGCGCTTGAAGTCCAGCAGCCCGTAAATACGAAATCTCTTCAGAAGCGTGAGAGTGCTGCTGAATGAACCCTCCGTGCCCGGTGAGGATTTTCCGAGAAAAACCTCGGGGGCGTCGTCACCCGTGTTGTAAAGCAAATCAGGGCCGGCGCAAATCATCGTACCACCGTTGCCATCGTCACAAAGAACGTTGGCGAGATCGGGGCTGCCATTCGGCAACAGAGCAGCGCTGACGACCTTCTGCTCGAAGTACGCGCCAATGGGGAACCCGACCTGGTGCCTGATAAATCCGCCGCCAACCACGAAGTCCGGCGTGCCGCTCGCCCTGCGGAGCTCCAGAATTGCTTCAGGAGTGCCCAGATCTTCCACCCGGCTGTCATTGGTTGCCAGCCCGAAGGTGACGTCCCAGGAGAACGCGTCCCGAAGCACGGGTGTGGCGCGGATCAGCACCTCGGTCCCCCAGTTCTTTACCGAGCCGGCGTTGAATGGCTGCGTGTTGGGCAGGCCGAGCGAAGGCGCGATCTGCCGGTTCAAAATCGCGTCCGTAGTTTGCTTGCGGTACCACGAGAACTCGAGTCCCACGCGGTCATCGAGGGCGCCGAGGTCGAAGCCCGTCTCCAGCTCCTTGCTGCGCTCTGGTCCCAGGTCGGCGTTGCCAATGAACTGGGGCGTGACGGTCGCTACGTCCCCCGGCCCGGTGGCGCTGGTATAGGTCTGCAGTGCAGAGTAGGTGATGGGCTGCTTGCCGGACTCGCCGTACGCCGCGCGCAGCTTCAGAGTGTTTACGACCGGGAAGCGCCAGAACGGCTCTTCGCTTACGACCCAGCTGGCGCTGTACTTCGGATAGACGACCCGATCGAAGTTCTGGCCGAAGGCACTGTTGTCATCTGCTCTAACGGCCGCGGTCAGAAACAGGCGATCGTTTATGCCTACCTGCTCCTGCAGGAAGAACCCCAGCGTGGCGTCCTGTGCCGCATCAGCCGAGGTAAATTTGCTCGCCGTGGTTGCGGAAAGAGCAGTCAGCCCGACGGTCGGGAAGACCGACCCCTCGGAGTACTGAAAGGTGTTGGTGTTGCGGTAGTACTGTGCCCCAAACGAAGTTGTGGACCTGATGTTATTTCGGACGTCGGCAATCGCGGACGCAGAGTAATCCAGGGTGTAGTAATTGAGCTGCCGGGCCTGGATGGCTCGATACCCGTTTCCGAAAAAGACTCTGTCCAGAGAATCCTGCGCACGCGGCTGCAGCCAGTTGTCATCCTCGGTGGTTCTATCGGTACCCACACTGAGTCGATGCTTGAACCAGCTCAATGGCTCGTGATTGATCTGGGCGCCGCCGGTGAACCGGTTAACTTGCTGCCAGATCTGCACGAACCGGTCGTACATGTCTGGCAGCGCGGAGTTGAATCCGCGGCGCGGGTTGGGCGCGCCATTCGCCAGAGGAACATTGTTAAGCACGTTCGCCCACATTGTTCCCAACGTGCGGCCGCCGCAGCCGGCTTCGCACGGCAGATGGATGGTGCCGTTCACGTAACCGAGGTTCATGGCAATGTTGAACCTGGCGCTGGGCACGACCGACAGATTCAACCGGCCGGAGTATCTCTCGACGGTGCTCGTCGGCTCCGCCCCCTCACTATCCTCGAGTCCGGCCGCCGCGAAATAGGTGAAGATGTTGCTCCCGCCGCTGGCGCTCAGATCCAGCTCACGCAACCGTCCGCTCTGAAAGACGGGAGTTCCACGCGCGTTCTCGAGATCGATGATATCGATGGACACCGTGTCGCGCGTGCCGGCTGGACCGCCGGGACGCGGAATAGTCCCGTAGTTCACCGGCCACCGCCCTTCGGGATCGCGGATATAGTTTGTCCCGGCGCGCGCGGCGAGTGTCCAGCGTGGCATCCCCGTCGTTCCTTTCTTGGTAATGATCTGAATGACGCCATTAGAGGCCTCGGTCCCGTACAGAGTCGCCGCCGCGGGACCCTTGATGATCTCGACCGATTCAATCTCGTCCGGGTTGATGTCGTTGATGCGGGAGATGGACGCTGACCCGAATGCCTGGTTCGAGAATCCCGAGGCGGGAGTGTTGTTGACTCTGACACCATCGACATAGATGAGAGGCTCGTTGGAGAGCGACATGCTCGAGGCGCCCCGAATGCGGATGCGCGCGCCGGCGCCGACGTTGCCGGTGGCGCTCTGGACCACAACTCCCGGCGCCCGACCATTCAGGAGATTCTGAACGCTGCTAATGGGAGCGATCTCTTTGGCTTCGGAGGCGTTGATCGTCGTCACCGCGTTGCCCAGTTCCCGCTTGGACTGCCCGCCGGGGGTGCCGGTGACCACGACGGCATCGAGTGCAATCGATTGTTCGGTCAGAGGAATGCGGAGATTGGTGTCACCGACCCGGACCTGCCGCGTGTCCATCCGGTAACCGATGCGCCGCACATCTATCGCTGCTTGCGGGCCGGATACTCCGGCGATCCTGAATCGGCCGGTCGCGTCGGTGATCGCGCCGAGGGTAGTGCCGCGGACGCTGACACGGGCATCAGGAAGCGGTTGACCGCCCGCGCCTACGATGACGCCGGCGATTACCCCATCCTGCTGCGCGACCGCCGCGGGTATCGCGATGAGTGAGAGCGCGAGCGTCAGTACGATCGCGAACACATGACCAGGCGCGGGCCAGGCAAAACCAGGACAGGACGTAGCACGAATCATAGGAACCCCATGTGATGGACCAGTGGCGTCTATTCTACGCTTTGGTACCGCCAGTCAGCAAGAACGGAATTTGAGGCTCTCGCTTCGCTCCGGTCGTAATCGCGAACAGAAAGGCCGGCGGGTTGCCGGCCTCTGCGGACTCGGGTATACTGGCTGGTGCGACGGCACCGTGTTTTGAGCGCAGTAATTACGCGGAGGTACCGATTATCTGGACGCGCGTCCTTCCGGCATTCGCTTTAGTGGTGATTAGCGCCTGCTCCCCGCCACGGCCCGGCGTGGGGATGGCGTCCGATTCGCAGGTGATCACGGAGGAGGAAATCGACGCGTCCAACGCTGCGAACGCATTCGAGGTCATCCGGAAGCTGAGGGCGAACTTCCTCGCCTATCGGGGAGAAACCAGCGTCACCGCCGGACGCTCCACCCCGTACCCCACTGTTTATGTGGACGGACAGCAGTACGGACCGATCGAGAGTCTACGGACGATACCGGCGTCTCAGATCAGTCTGATCCGGCTTTACCGTTCATGGGAGGCAACGACGAAGTACGGGACCGGCAACATGGGCGGAGTCATAGCGATCAGCACGCGCCACTAGGTCTGCGTTTCCCCGGCTTCGAGCTTCGGAAAAAGCGCGGCTCCTTTCGTCATCCGCCATCCGGTTGGATCGATCTGCTTCAGCCGCCCAAAATCGAAGTCACCTGGTTTTCCAGGCGCTCCGAGGGAGCGCCACAACTCCTCCGACTTCCTGGGCATGAACGGCCAGAGATAGACGGCCTGGCGCGCCAGCTGCCTCACCAGCGAAGCAAGCGTGCTTTCCAGGTCGCCACGCGCAGCGGGATCCTTTGCGAGCTTCCACGGCGCCTGCCGGTCCACGTACTCGTTGCCGCGGGCGACGGTCTGCCAGACTGACTTGAGCGCGTCGTGCAGCAGGAACCCTTTCGGTCCGATGGACGCGTGGTAATTGCCGAGGTCGGCCTCGTCGGCGGCATCGATCTCGTTCGGAGCGCCGCTCGGCACGACGCCGTCGCAGTACCGTTCGACCATTGAGATCGTGCGGCTCGCCAGATTGCCGAAAGCGTTGGCGAGGTCCGAGTTGTACCGCTCGTCGAATCTCTCCCACGAGAAATTGCCGTCTCCGTCGAACGGCACTTCGCGCAGCATGAAATAGCGGAACGCGTCGGGCCCGTATCTCCCGATGACTTCGCGCAGGTCGAGATTGCCGCCCGCCGATTTGCTGACGCGCGAGCCGGCCACCAGCACGAATCCGTGCACCCAGATGCGCTTCGGCGGGGCCAGTCCCGCCGCCATCAGCATCGCCGGCCAGATGACCGCATGGAACCGCGTGATGTCCTTTCCGATCAGGTGCAGGTCGGCCGGCCAGAGCATTTCGAAGTCGGGATTCGGAAACCCGGTCGCGGTGAGGTAATTCGGCAGCGCATCGAACCACACGTACGTCGTCTGAGTCTCGCCTCCGCTGACGGGACGCGGAAACGGAACACCCCAGCTGAAGCGGCTCCGGCTCGCGGAGATATCGTCCAGTCCGGAATCGAGCAGCGAGAGAATCTCATTGCGCCGGGAGCGCGGCTGCAGGAATTCCTCGGTCGAGACGAGCTCCTTCAGCTTCCCGGTGTATGCGCTCAGTCGGAAGAACCAGTTCTTTTCCTCGACCCATTCCAGCGCGCGCGTCGGGTGGATCACGCACTTGCCATCGATTATCTCGTTGTCCTGCTTGAAGGCCTCGCAGCCGACGCAGTACCAGCCCGCGTACGCTTTCTCGTAGAAGTCGTCGGGAGAATTCTCGAAGATCAGCTCGATCAGCCGTCTCACTCCGGCTTTGTGCGCGGGATCGGTGGTGCGAATGAACTGATCATAGGAGACTCCAAGCTTGCCCCATACCTCTTCGGTGCTTTCGGCGACGGCGTCCACCAGCTCCTGCGGCGACACTTTCCGCTCGGCCGCGGTCTGCGCCACCTTCTGCCCGTGCTCGTCCATGCCGACGAGAAAGTGGACGTCGTCACCGAGGAGGCGGTGATAGCGGGCAATTACGTCGGCGCCGATCTTTTCGAAGGCGTGACCCTGGTGAGGGTCAGCGGTGGCGTAATCGATGGCGCAGGTGAGAAAGTACTTGGCCAACTACGAGCTACCCGCCGATCCATCGTCACTTCCACGGCCGCGCCGTCCGCCGCGCCTGCCCCGGCGGCGCCTGGTGGCTGCTTCAGCCTCCGCCCCCGGAGGCGGCTTCCCGGCGGGAATCTCCGTAACGGTGGTGTTCAGCGCCGGTATCGCGTGCTCGGATGTGTACATCAGCTCCGGCGAGATCTCGTCCGGACTGATTGAATCGGAATGCGAATCCTCCTCGACTACGACGCCAGCCGTACCTGCCGATTCCGGACGTGCGCGCTCGGTCTCGTCGCGAAATTCGGCAAGGGTCAGTGACCGAAACTCCCCCTCCACGCCACGCAGGCTCACCCGCTCCCGGAAGATGTCGACAGCGACGATTTTCTCTTCGCCCAGGGAAGTGTTGACGATCTTTCCCTCCTTGGGGAATCGCTTTCTGCTTTGCACGTAGAACTCATGCTCGTAACGCAGGCAGCACATCAGTCTTCCGCACGCGCCCGAGATCTGCGAGGGATTGAGTGACAGGCGCTGTTCCTTCGCGACGCCGAGATTCACCGGACGCAGCTCCGGAAGCCACGACGCCGAGCAGTACTGACGCCCGCACCTGCCGATTCCGTCGAGTCGCTTGGCTTCGTCACGCACCCCGATCTGCTTCAGCTCGATGCGGGTTCGGAACATCGCCGCGAGATCCCGCACCAGGTTGCGGAAATCGACGCGCTTGTCGGCGGTGAAATACAGCGTCAGCTTCTTGCGGTCCCACTGCCATTCGGCGTCCGAGAGCTTCATGCCGAGCGCGTTGGCGCGTACGCGCTCCATCGCCTTGCGCCGCGCCTCTTCGTTAAGCGCGGCGAGGTCCTTCGAGAGGGCGCGGTCCCTTTCGGTAGCGAGGCGAAGCGCCTTCCGCTCGGGAAGGGAGGTGCCGCAGCCATGGGAGCAGCCGCCGTTTCTCTTCTGCGCGAGCTCCCCGAGCGAGTGGATGTGGCCGAGATCCTCACCGCGATCGACATCCACGATCACCGCCGCGTTGAGCGGCGGCGGATCGGGATAATCCCAGAGAAAGAACTCCTTACGATTGCCCTTGAAGGCGACTTCGACCAGGTGCGCCACGAGTTATTCCGACCACGCGCCCAATCGCAGGAATTTCTGCCGTCGCCGGCGCACCAGCTTCTCGGGGCGCATCTTCCGGAGCTCCTCGAGGTGCTTGCCGACGGCCGAACCGAGGGATTTGGCCGCGGCATCGTGATCCGCGTGCGCGCCCCCGCGCGGCTCGGGGACGACTTCGTCGATCACCTTGAGCTCGAGCAGCTCCGGGGCGGTGATGCGTAACGCGGTCGCCGCCTTTTCGCGCATCTCCAGGCTCTTCGCATCCTTCCAGAGAATGGCGGCGCAACCTTCGACGGAGATCACCGAGTAGACGGCGTTCTCCATCATCAGCACGCGATCGGCGACGCCGAGGGCGAGCGCGCCGCCCGATCCGCCTTCGCCGATTACCGTCGCGACGATGGGCACCGTCAGCTGGCTCATCTCGTAAAGGTTGCGCGCAATGGCCTCCGACTGTCCGCGCTCCTCCGCGCCCAGGCCGGCCCATGCACCCTGGGTATCGATGAACGTCGCGACGGGAACGTGGAATTTCTCCGCCAGCTTCATCAGTCGCAGCGCCTTGCGATAACCCTCGGGGTGCGGCATTCCGAAATTCCGGCGCAGCTGCTCCTTGGTGTCGCGGCCGCGCTGGTGCCCGATCACCATGACGGTCTCGTCGTCGAGCCGCGCCCAGCCGCCGATGATCGCCGCGTCATCGCGGAAGGCCCGGTCGCCGTGGAGCTCTATGAAATCGGTGAACGCGAGCCGGATGTAATCGGCGGTGAAAGGCCGCTTGCTGTTGCGCGCCACCTGGACGCGCTGGAACGGCGTAAGGTTCTTGTAAACCTCTTCTCTCATCTCCGAGAGCTTCCGCTCGAGTGGCTCTATTGCCTCGGCGACATTCACCTGGCGCTCTCCCGCCGTCTTCCTGAGTTCCTCGATCTGCCGCTCCAGCTCGGCGATCGGCTTCTCGAATTCAAGCTGTGTCGCTGTCGCCACTGTCAGCTTCCCCGCTGGAGTCGAACGGAAGATTCGCCGAGAATATTACGCAGAGCGCTCAAGGCCGCACCATCTGCCGCCAGGGTGAGCGATCTGGACCTGAGGCGCGCCTGCGAGCCGTTGCCGTCGCTCCAGGAGAACTCGAGCGGCGCGGATCCCGGGTGCGCTTCCGCGATTACGCGGACATCACTCATGACGTCAGGGGTGTAGGATCCTTTCGCCAGCTCGATCGCGACGGTGATCTCGCCTTTGCTGCGCAGCTCGGCGAGCTTTTCCGCGGACTCGATGATGAAGGCGGGGTTCTCGCCGCCCTCGTCGCGGCGTGAGTAGGCACCCTTGAGCAGCAACGGCACATCGGTGCGGATGCGGTCGCAGAGAATCTCCCACTTGTCGGGGAAGACCAGTACCTCGGCTGAACCGGCGAAATCCTCGATCGTGAGGCGGGCGAACTCCTTGCCGGATTTCTTGCTCAGCTGCTTCTTGATGTTCGTCACCACCACGCAGAGCGCCATGTTCTCGGCGCGCCACCCGCCCAGGTCCGCGACCGTGTGCGTGGCGAAGATCTCGGCCTCGGCCCTGAAACGCTCCAACGGATGGCCCGAGATGTAGAAGCCCAGAATCTCCTTCTCCTTCGCGAGGCGCTCGGATTCACTCCACGGGTCCGGATTCGGCAGCGTCAGGCTCGTCTCGGTCTTCTGGCCCTCGACGGTCGGCGCTCCGAACAGGGAGGCCTGACCGGTGGCGATCTCTTCCTGCTTCAGCGATGCCTCGCGGATGGCGAGGTCGAGCGCGGCGGCGATCTGGGCGCGATGTCCGCCCAGCGAGTCCATCGCGCCGGCATGCGCCAGCGCCTCCAGCACCCGCTTGTTGCAGATGCGCAGATCGATGCGCTCACAGAGGTCGAACACCGAGCGGAAGGGACCGTCCTTCCTGCGCGCGCCGATAATCGAATCGATCGCGGTGCGACCGACGTTTCGGACCGCGCCGAGGCCGAAGCGGATCTTCGTCGGTCCCACGACGGTGAACTTGTAGCCGGATTCGTTTACATCGGGGGGCAGAATCTCCAGGCCGGCGACTTTCTCGCCCGGCACGTGCAGCTGGCGCGCTTCGTTGATGTACTTGACGACGCTGTCCGTGTCGCCGATCTGCGAGGAGAGGAGCGCCGCCATGAAATCCGCGGGGAAATGCGTCTTGAGCCACGCGGTGTGATACGAGATGATCGAATACGCCACCGAGTGCGACTTGTTGAAGCCGTATCGGCCGAAGGTCTCGATCTGGCTCGCGATCTCGTGGATGATCGTTGGATCGTAGCCGCGATCGATGGATTTGGTGACGAACTTTCCAAGCTCCTCGCGAATCAGGCCCGCATCCTTTTTCCCCACCGCTTTGCGCAGGACGTCGGCTTCGGCGAGGGAAATGCCGGCCAGCGTCTGCGCGATTCGCATCACCTGCTCCTGATAGGTGATGACTCCGTACGTCGATTCGAGAATCGGCTGGAGCTCGGCCAGGATATAGGACACGGGCTCTTCGCCGCGCTTCCGCCGCATGTACACTTTGTGCATTCCCGCATCGAGCGGCCCGGGGCGCATCAGCGCGTTCGATGCGACGAGATCGTCGAAGCGGTCGCAGCGAATGCTCTTGAGCATGTCGGTCGCCAGGGGAGACTCGAACTGGAAGACGCCGGCGGTCTTGCCGGTGCGCAGCATCCGGTAGGTCTCGACGTCGTCGAGGGGCAGCGTGTCGAGATCGGGCGCGGCGCCGGTGCGCTCCCGGATGCCGTGGAGCGTGTCGCTGATGACGGTGAGGGTGGTGAGGCCGAGAAAATCCATCTTCAGCATGCCCGCTTTCTCGAGGGCGTTCATGTCGTACTGGGTGACGACGATGCCCTCGTCTCCGGAGACACCGGAGCCCGCTCCCTTCGATGCCTGGGTGCACACCGGCACATACTCGTCGAGCGGCCCGGGCGCGATGACGACGCCGGCGGCGTGAACGCCGGCGTGGCGCGAGAGGCCTTCGAGCTTCATCGCGTAGTCGAGCAGACGCCGATACCTGTCCTTTTTCTCCTTCAGCTCGCGCGGATCGTCCTTCCTCGCCGTGTACAGCTCGCGCACCTCCGGAATGCGCTCGATGGCTTCCCTGACGGAGAGCGAGAAGTTGGGATGGTTCGGGATCAGCTTCGCGAGGTAGTCTGTTTCCGCCGGCGTAAAGCCCAGCGTGCGTCCGACATCCTTCACCGCCGCTCGCGACTTGAGCGTCCCGAAGGTGATGATCTGGCCGACCGAGTCGCGACCATACTTCTGTCTGACGTATTCGATGACCTCGCCGCGCCGCTCGAAACAGAAATCCACGTCGATGTCCGGCATCGACACGCGCTCCGGATTCAGGAAGCGCTCGAAGAGGAGATCGAACCTGAGCGGGCAGACGTCGGTAATGTGGAGCGCGTACGCCACGAGGGAGCCCGCGACGGAGCCTCTCCCCGGCCCGACGGGAATCCCTCTCTTGCGCGCGGCGTCGATGAAATCGGAAACGATGAGGAAATAGCCCGCGTACCCGGTGCTGGTGATGACCGCGAGCTCGTAGTCGAGGCGCTCTCTCACCTCCGGAGAGAGATCCTGCCCATAGCGTCTCCGCGCTCCTTCCTCGGCGAGTCGCACCAGCAGCTCGTTCTCGGTCTCGATCCCGGGGGGAAGCGGAAAGGACGGAACGCGGTACTGCTTGGAAAACTCGATCGAGGTTTCGTCGGCGATCCTGAGGGTGTTCTCGAGGACGTCCGCGCGTCCCGGGAACGACGATGCAATCTCGGGGGCGCTCTTGAAGTAGAGGCCCTCGTCGTAGCGCATGCGATTCGTGTCCGAGAAGTCCTTGCCGAGCCCGATGCAGAGGAGGACATCGTGAGCGTCGTGGTCCTCGCGGTTGAGGAAGTGCGCGTCGTTCGTGGCGAGAACGGGCACCCCGACCTCTTCCGCGAGCTGAAAGACGCGGCGGTTCAGCGTATCCTGATTCTCCGATGCGTGCGCCTGGACTTCGAGGTAATACCGGTCGCGGAACACGCCGGCGTACCACGCGGCTGTCTCGCGCGCCTGGTCGTACTCATCTGACAGCAGGTGATGCGCGATCTCGCCGGCCATGCAGGCTGAGGACACGACGATTCCTTCGTTGTACCGGGCGAGCAGCTCCCGGTCGACGCGCGGCCTGGCGTAGAATCCCTCGGTGTAGGCGAGGGAAGAGAGCTTGACTAGATTCCTGTACCCGACTGCGTTTTGCGCGAGGAGAACGAGGTGGTAATAGGGTTTCCCCCGTTCCCCGCCGACGCGGTCGCGCGCCCGCCTATCTCCGGGCGCGACATAGGCTTCCATGCCGATGATCGGCTTCAGGCCTGCCTTTTTCGCCTTTTCCTGGAACTCCCACGCACCGTGAAGATTGCCGTGGTCTGTTATCGCGAGCGCGGGCTGCTCGAACTCGAGGGCCCGGCCAATGAGGTCATCGATGCGATTGGCGCCATCGAGAAGTGAGTATTCCGAATGGCAGTGCAGGTGGACGAAGGACACGTGGTAAGATAACCCGCCGTGGAATAGTGGCGATAGCGATTGTGGTCGCTATTACCGCTCTAATCTCTGCTCCGACAGGGTGTTATCTGAGTCGGGGGGCCTGGGAAGAGGCGAAAATCCTCAGCCGCCGGGAGCCGATCGCGGAAATAGTCCGCCGGCCGGGGACTCCCGCCGACGTGAAAGCCAAGCTAAACCTCGTTTTAGCGGCTCGCAACTACGCAAAGGACAGCTTGAGGCTCCGCGTAAAGGACAGTTTCACGACATATTCCCGCCTCGATCACGACACTCTGGTTCTGGTTCTCTCGGCGGCCTATCGGGATACTCTCAAGGCCTACACGTGGTGGTTCCCGGTGGTCGGACGCGTCCCTTACAAAGGCTACTTCGATTTCGACGAGGCCCGCCGCACCGCCCGGGAAATGCAGCAACAGGGCTTCGACACCTATATCCGTCCCGCCGACGCGTTCAGCACGCTCGGGTTTTTCAACGATCCGCTGCTCAGCACCACGCTCAAGAGCGACAGCCTCACCCTCGCGAACACGGTCATCCACGAGGTCACCCACAACACCTTCTACGCGCCGGGTCAGGCCGCGTTCAATGAGTCGTTCGCGATGTTCGTGGGCGCGCGTGGCTCGGCGGCGTTCTTTCGCGCACGAGGCCAGGAGGCGGCGGCCCGCAGGGTCGAGGAGCGCTGGGAGGACGACAAGCTGCTGGCGAGGTTCTGGAGCAGAGTGATCAAGTCACTCGACTCAGGCTACACCGCGCATCCGGAGAGCAGGGAGGCGAGGATCGCGGCGCGGGATACGGTCTACATGCGCGCCCGCTCGGCGCTTGTTGGAGAGATCGCTCCGCAATTCAGGACAATCAGTTCGCGGTATGCGGAGCGTGTTCCGCTCGACAATGCAGCGCTGCTCGCTCGGCGCGTGTACTCGACCGATCTCGACGTCTTCGATCAGGTGCATGATCGAGAGGGCCGCAGCCTCGTCCGAACGATTGGGCGGCTGATTGGTATCGGAAAGCGGAACAGCGACGATCCCTTCGCTGGCGTCCGACAATGGCTTGCCACCGTCGGTGCCCACCCGTAGCTTGCGATGTCACGTTCGTTCAACGGCCGTTGTCGACCAGAGCGTTGCCCAGCTGAACGCGAGCATAATGGGTCGCTGACGGCAGGGAGGCGCGCCAATGAGACTCGCTGGCTTCGCGCAATGCCGCTTGCTCGTGCAGCTCACCCTACTCTGTGGAAGCGCGTTAGTATCGGCATCCCCGGCGACCAGCCAGCATTCCGCCGCTCTGAGC
>DASTTD010000253.1:0-4017 GCA_035760325.1 Gemmatimonadaceae bacterium | reverse complement strand
CCCAGCTGGTTGTCGATGTCTTCCCGTGCCACGGGATCGGCTGTCACCCGCTTCAGCTCGCGGAGCTCAGCGATGCGCAGCTCGATCTCACCCGTGACCTCGGCGATCCGGGCGCGGAACTTCACCGTCTGGCCGCGAAGCTCTTCCTCAGAGACACCCTGAAGCCGGTCGTAATGCTCGTTGATCTCGTCGACGATCGGCTGGACGCGTTTCCGCTCCCGATCGTGACGGGACCCGAACACTCCGGTCAGAATTCCTAGCATTCCCGGTTATTCCCTCTCGCGGACGACCGCCCGCAACACGGACGATTCTCTCCTGACATGGGCAAATGCCCCTCGCCGGCACGCCTCAACGGTAAAGTCCGCGTGCCGCGATGTAGCGCTCGACCGGTTCAGGGACGAATCCCCGAATCGATTTCCCACCTGCCAGCCTTTTCCTGATCTCGGTCGAAGACACGTCAACCCTCCGCGTGGAGATCACGACAATTCCGTCGGAGGACGGTTTCCGCCCCGACACGTTCGAGTCACCCCGCTCCATCACCGCGAGAGTTGCGAGCTGCCTGATCCGGTCCGGCCGCTTCCACCCGTCAAAACCGGCAAGGGTATCCCGCCCTATCAGCAGAAACAGCTCGGCCCCCTCGTTGTTCCGGGCAATCTCTTCCAGAGTGTCGACCGTGTAAGATAACCCTTCCCGCCGTATTTCTGTGTTCTCCACGGCGTACCGGGAGTCGCCGCGTGTCGCAAGCGAGATCATCTCCAGCCGGTCCGCGGGCGTCGCGACGGCAGGCGCGTCAACCTTAAATGGCTGAGCGGCGGCCGGAACGAAAACGAGCCTTTGCAGGCTCAGCGCATCACACGCGTCGGCGGCGAGCAACAGGTGGCCGACGTGGGGTGGATCGAATGTTCCGCCGAAGACCCCAATGCGCACGATCTAGGTCGCGGGAGTTGCCACCGCCGCCGGCGGAGGCCCGCAGTCCTCTCTTACCTCACGGTCGTCCGGATACGCCTTGCGCATCGCTTCGCAAAGGTCGCGTGCATCCTCGGTGTATCTGATCTCACGGTACGCCTCCAGCAGCCGCAGATACGCGTCGCGTGTTTTTGCGGCATTCGGATGCAGCCGGATCACGTCCTTGAAATAAATGATTGCCGAGTCGTAGGCCTTCCGCTTCAGGTAGAGGTAACCGGTGTCGTAGTCTTTTTCGGCGAGCCACTCGTCGAGTCGGCTGAGCTCCGTACGGGCGCGAGGCGCGAACGGAGAGTCCGGGAAGCTCGAAAGCAGCGACTGAAACGACGCGATCGCGTTGTTGCCATAGGTCGCATCGAGCTGAGGCCTGCGCCATTCCTTCTGGTAGGCCTTGCCGGCGTGGAAGAGGGCATCGTCGACGAGGGTGTCCTGCGGAAACGCATCCACCAGCCGGTTGTAGGTGGCCGCGGCAAGCAGGTGCTCCCCCAGCTCGTTGTGCGACTGCGCGAGATAATAGAAAGCGAGCGGCAGCCTGGGGTCCCTCGCCGCAAGGTCGAGCGTCAGCTGCTCGAAGGCCTTGGCGGCATTGTCGAAGCGGCGCGCCCTGAACTCCGCGATCGCGACCTCGTAGAGCTTCGCGGCGGAGGGGTAGGTCTTCGGATTGAAGGGAGGCTTGCAGGCCAGCGGTGCCAGAAGCAGCAGCGCCAGCGTGTACGAATAAAATCTGGACATTCCGGTGATCTTACCCTCGGCGTTCGAGCATGTTCATGCGGCGGGACGCCCGATAGAGAGATACCGCACCCCCAGGTCCCGCATCTTTTCAGCGTCATACAGATTGCGGCCATCGACGATGACCGGCTGCTTGAGCGTTCGCTTCACGCGCTCGAAATCAGGATGGCGGTACTCATTCCAGTCCGTGACGACAACCAGGGCATCGGCTCCAGCCAGCGCCTCATAGTTAGTCTCCGCATAATCTATCCGGTTGCCGATCAAAGTTTTCGCGTGCTCCATCGCCGCGGGATCGTGCGCGCAGACCGACACGCCTTCGGCCAGTAACGACTCGATCAAAGTCAGCGACGGCGCATACCTCATATCGTCGGTTCCTGCCTTGAAGGCGAGGCCCCAGATGGCGATCCGCTTGCCGCGGAGCTCCTCGCCCAGCGCGGCGCGGACTTTCCGGAGAAGCACCCCCTTCTGGCGGTCGTTGGCCGATTCCACCCCGGAAAGAACGTCGAGCGCAATCCCCCGCTCCGACGCCATCTTGACCAGCGCTTTCACATCCTTCGGAAAGCACGACCCACCATAGCCGGGGCCGGGAAACAGGAAGGACTGGCCGATTCGTGAATCGCTGCCGATGCCCTTGCGCACGAAATCCACGTTGGCTCCGACCTCGTCGCAAAGGTTGGCGATCTCGTTCATGAACGAGATCCGTGTCGCAAGCATGCCGTTCGCCGCGTACTTGGTCATCTCCGCTGAAGGGATGTCCATGAGCACGATCGGCTTGCCGGTGCGAACGAATGGCGCGTAGACCTCCGTCATGACTTTGCGGGCGTGGCTGCCGTCGACGCCCAGGACGACCCTGTCCGGCCGCATGAAGTCCTCCACCGCCGTTCCTTCCTTCAGGAATTCCGGATTGCTGCAGAGATGAAATGGGAATTTCGCCTCCCTGGCGACCTCCGCCGCAACCTTGGCGGCGCTTCCAACGGGAACAGTCGACTTGGTGACGACCACCATTTCGCGAGTCATGTAGCGACCCGCCATACCCGCGACTTCCAGCACGTACTTGAGGTCGGCCGAGCCGTCCTCGCCAGGCGGAGTTCCGACGGCGATGAACAATACCTCGACATCGGCGATCGCCGACTTTATGTCCGTCGTGAAAGAGAGCCGGCCCTCTTTCTGGTTGCGCTCCACCAGGGAGTCCAGCCCTGGCTCGTAGATGGGCAGAACGTTCTTCTTCAGTCCTTCGATTTTCGCCTCGTCGATGTCGGCGCAGCAGACGTTGTTGCCGGTCTCCGCCAGACAGGCGCCCACGACGAGCCCGACGTAGCCCGTTCCAACTACAGCGATATTCACTGGTCGATTGCCTCGTTAGACGGCGCTCGACGCCGGGGCTGGCGTCAGCGAAACGACGCGCGCCTTGCCCAGCTTGAGCTTCGCGGTCGCATTCCGCGTATCGACTATCAGTCGCGCCAGTTTTACCACTCGCTGATAATCAATGGATGTGTGGTCGGTAACGATTACGACGACATCCGCCGTGCTGATCGCGTCATCGTTCAATACAACACTGCTGTAGTCGTAGCCGTCCTCTCGAAACGTCGCCACGTGTGGGTCGTGGTAGTCTACGTCCGCACCCTGAGCCTCGAGCAGCCGGATGATATCGAGTGCCGGGCTCTCCCGCATGTCGTCAATGTCCCGTTTGTAGGCGACACCGAGAACCAGAACCCTGCTTCCGTTGACCGCCTTCCTTTCCTCGTTGAGGGCCTGGGCGATCTTGCGCACGACCACAGCCGGCATCTCGCTGTTGATCTCGCTCGCGAGGTCGATGAAACGCGTCTTGTAGTTGAGCGTCCTCATCTTCCAGGCCAGATAATGCGGATCGAGCGGAATGCAGTGGCCGCCGATACCCGGACCCGGAGTGAATTTCATGAACCCGAACGGCTTGGTCGCTGCCGCCTCGATTACCTCCCAGATGTTCACGCCGAGTTTGTCGCAGACGATCGCCATTTCATTGACGAGGCCGATGTTCACCGAACGGAAGGTGTTCTCGAGCAGCTTCACCAGCTCCGCCGTTTCCGTCGATGACACGGGTACCAACGTATCCAGGCAGGTCGCGTAGAGAGCGGTCGCGATCTCGGTGCAGGCCGGGGTAATACCTCCCACGATCTTGGGAGTATTCTTGGTGTTCCAGACGGGGTTGCCCGGATCGACTCGTTCAGGACTGAACGCCAGGAACACGTCCTCGCCGACCTTCAGGCCCGCCGCCTCGAGCTTGGGGAGCATCAGCTCGCGCGTGGTTCCCGGATAGGTCGTACTCTCCAGGATGATGACGACCCC
>DASTTD010000252.1:0-8542 GCA_035760325.1 Gemmatimonadaceae bacterium | reverse complement strand
CTTCTCCAGCCGCTGAAGCAGCTGTCCGCGATGCGCGCCACCGCCCAATCATCCCTGGCATCGGCCGAGAGACTTTTCGAGATCCTCGACTCGCCCGCCGAATTTCAGCGTGACACCGGCATCCGCGAGAGCGCCAGCTTCGAGCGCGACATCCGGTTCGAGGGAGTGGGCTTCGCGTATGATGGCAATCCCGTGCTCTCCCACATCGACCTGACCGTGCGCAAGGGCGAAGTGGTAGCGCTGGTTGGTCCAAGCGGGGCGGGCAAGAGCACTCTGGTCGATCTGATTCCGCGGTTTTACGAGCCTGCGAGCGGACGGATACTCCTCGATGGCGTCGATACTCGCGAGATCAGGCTCCCCGCCCTGCGCGCGCTGACGGGAATCGTCAGCCAGGAGACCGTGCTCTTCAACGATACCGCGCTCAACAACATCGCTTACGGCGCGCCGGGCCGGTACACGCGCGAGCAGATCGAAGCGGCAGCGAAAGCGGGAAACGCGCACGATTTCATCATGGAGCTTCCGCAAGGTTACGACACGGTGCTGGGAGAGCGTGGAACGCGGCTTTCGGGCGGCCAGCGCCAGCGGCTCGCGATCGCACGGGCCTTGCTCAGTGACCCGCCAATCCTCATTCTCGATGAGGCGACCTCGGCGCTCGATACCGAGTCGGAACGGCTGGTGCAGGAGGCGGTTGACCGACTCTTGCAAGGAAGAACGGTTTTTGTGATCGCGCACAGGCTGTCGACCATCGTGCACGCTGACCAGATCGTTTTTCTCGACCGCGGCGAGATCGTCGAGCGCGGCACGCACGCCGAGCTGCTCGCGAAGCGCGGAGCATACTATCGTCTGTATTCGATGCAGTTCGGGGAAGATGGGGTCGCCAGCGCGACGGCGTCTCCGCGGATGGCTCCTTCAGCAGGATAAGGGTAAAGAACAACTTGCACGCTCTCTTCATACATTCGGCGCGGGAATGGTCGGGCACCGCCCGGCTGTTCGCCAGAGCCGCGCGGGGCTTGTCGGAGCAGGGCGCGAAGGCGTCGCTCCTCGTAACACCGGACAGCAACGTGCACCTCGCGATCTCGCCTCGTCGCGAGCCCGGCCAGGCGCGGCACACTCCCATTCCCGAGCCGTTCGAGATCATTCCGTTCTCGACCGGGGGCTTCTTCCTGTCGGCCGCGCGGCGCCTGAAGAGGGTCTTCAGGCGCTGGGACGTCGACGCGGTTTTCGTCGCCACCGACCGCGAGCACCTCGTCGCCGCAACCGCGTGCTGGCTGAGTCGCGGCGGCGCGGTGGTCCGATGGACGCCGGCCGGCCAGCAGCTCGAGATGGGACTGGGCGGCCGCTTCGCCTCATGGCTGACCAGGACCAGTTTTCTCTTTTCCAGCCAGACTGACCGGCACGCTGCATCGCTCCCGCGCAACGCGCTGGAATCGGGCGTGGCCGAAATCGGCATCGACGCCTCGCTATATCAGGTCCACACGCCGCCGGAAGACGCGGCCGAGAACGAGGGCGACGAAACCAGGGCACCCGCGCCCCGATACATAGTCTGCGTCTACGATCCGTCTTCGCGCGGCCGCGCCGCGATGGCCATTCGCGCGATTTCCATGCTGACGCCGCGTCACCCGAATCTGCGTCTTCTCATCGTCGGCGCCGGCTCCGACGACGAAGGCCTGCGCATGCAGGCAGCCGCCCTTCGCGTGCTGCACCTCGTCAGCTTTCTCGGTGAGCGCGGCGACGAGATCCAGATCATGCAGGACGCGCATCTCGGCTGGGTCGTGGCCGAGGGCGACACCGGGGCCTATGGAATGCTCGACCTGATGGCGCTCGGAGTTCCGACGATTGCGAGCGAGGGCGGAATCGGCGAGCGCTACGTCGCCCACGGAATCAGCGGCGCTCTCCACCCGCGCGACGATTCAGCCGGCACCGCCGCGGCGGTGGCCGGACTCCTCGTGAGCGAAGAACAGCGCGAAACGATGGGCGGCGCCGCCAGAGTACGTGTGGCGCGGGAGTTCCCGGAGGACCGCACGATCGAGGGCTTCTCCGGCGCGCTCGAAATCGCGCGCAACGGTACACGCCGGACCCAGTGACCGAACCCGCCCGCGGCTCCCCCGCCCCCGACGTTACGGCGGTGATCGCGGCGCACGACGAATCCGCCAACATCAGGGAATGCGTCGAGTCGCTCAAGTGGGCGCGCGAGGTCATCGTCGTCGAGAACGACTCGTCCGACGATACCGTCGCCCTCGCCAGGACGGCCGGGGCGAGGGTGATCAGCCCGCCGTTCACCACGATCGGGGCGGCGCGTAACAGCGCGATTGAAAAGGCGAGTACGTCCTGGGTGCTGGTCGTCGATGCGGACGAGCGGTGCACACCGGAGCTTGCCCGGGAGATCGCCGACACCGTCGCCGGCGGGACAAACCTCACCGCGTACCGGGTAAAGCGGCGCAATTTTTTCCTCGGCCGGGAGATAAAACACGGCGGCTGGGGAGGAGTGAACGATCATCCCGTACGTTTGTTCAGGCGCGAGCACCGCTACAATGACAGCCTTGTGCACGAGCACGTGGAAGTTCCGGGTACCCCGGGGCAGTTGAGCGGGGCGCTGCTGCATTACACTTACACATCGCTCGACCAGTACTTCGAGAAGTTCGACAGGTACAGCCGCTGGTGGGCTGACCAGCACTATGGAAACGGTCGGCGGGGCACGGCGGCGGCGGTGGTTTTCAAGCCGCCCGCGCGCTTTTTCAAAATGTTTTTCCTGAAGGGGGGGTTCCGTGACGGCACGCACGGACTGATTCTCGCGTGCCTCGCGGCTGCAAGCGTCATGGCCAAGTATGCGCGGCTGTGGGAACGATCGATTCGCAACGACACGGAGCGTCGCAACAAAACGTGAAAGTTCTGATCATCGGCAGTTCCGATAAATGGCGGATGGAAAGGGGCGTCGAGCGCGCAATGCGCCGTGCCGGCCACAAAACGCGGCTGATCGATGACCGCCGCGCCAAGCGGCTGATGGGATGGAACCTCACTCAGCGCTGGGCGCGCGCAAAAGCGAGGATGTTCAAGCCCGATTTCATCTTCCTGTCCAAGTGCCACGGACTGAGTCTCGATACGGTTCACACCATACTCGGCGACACGCCGAACGCGATGTGGTACCACGATCCGCAATGGCACCGGGCGACGTATCGCCCGGACATCAAGCACATCATGCAGGTCGGAAAACTCAGCCAGACTTTCTTCGTCTCCGGATTCGAGAAGGAATGGAAGGCGCTGGGTCTCAACGCCAGGTTTCTGCCCGCCGCCGGTGACCGCGACATTCGGCCCGTGTCGGAGCCGTTACCGTTGTTCCATTCCGATGTCAGCTTCATCGGCAGCGGCTACGATCCGTCGCGCGCCCAATTTCTGCGCAAGGTCGCGAACAAGTACGACCTCAAAGTCTGGGGGACTGGTTGGGACAAGTGGCGCAAGGAGATCAGCTGGCAGGCGCGCAGCGTGGAGGGTGAGGATTTTGCCTCCGTCTGCTCGGCCTCGAAGATCTCTCTGGGCATCAACCCCGACCGCGCGAAAGGAGGCAGCACCTACACCTCCGACCGCACGTGGATGGTGATTCTCGGCGGCGGCTTTTATCTGGGTCAGGGCACGCCCGGCCTGACGGAAATGCTCCGCGAGGGAGACCACTGCGCCTGGTACTCCGACGTCGACTCCTGTCTCAAGAAAATCGCCTATTACCTCGAGAATTCCGCTTCTCGCGAGCGGATTCGACGTGAGGGTCAGGTATTCGTCCGCCAGCACCACACCTACGACCAGCGAATCGAGAACCTGCTTTCCGGCGAGTCCTATGTGAATCCGCTCGGATAGCGAGCGGCTTGAACCACCTCTTCGTCACGCAGGATTACGCGCCGGACCTCGGCGGAATGGCGAGGCGGCACGTCGAACTCTGCCGCCGTTTCGCCGACGGCGTCGAGGACGACACGACGATGAGTGTTTCGACCGTCGCCGCCCGCGGAGCGCGGGAGTTCGACTCGGACGAGCATTACCGCATCCATCGCCAGCCCTTTCCCTTCGAGCGCGCCAACCGCTTCTCGAATCAGGTTCGCTGGACAAGGTGGCTGATCTCCGATCGCGCGCCGGCGTTCGACGTGCTTCACTGCGGCAACATCCGGCCGGTTGGATACGCGGTGCGCTGGACACACCAGAAACTTGGCGTTCCGTATATGATCTACGTGAACGGCGGCGACCTGCTCAGGGAAAGGCAGAAGGCTGGGCGCAGCGAGCTCAAGCGACGCACCGCGCGCTCCATACTCGGTCGAGCCGCGGGGATCGTCGCAACCTCGCAGTGGGTCGCGCAGCTCGCCTCCGATGTGATGGAAGAGGTCGGCGTGATCGCGCCGCCGCCCGTCGCGGCGCTCGACCTGGGAACCGATCCGATACGCTTCCATCCATCGCGCGACACGGGTGCGCTGCGCCGGCGCTGGGGCGTGGGAGATGGACCGATCATGATCACCGTCGCGCGTCTCGTTCCGCACAAGGGGCAGGACATGGGCATCCGGGCGCTCTCGATTCTGAGCCGGGATTTCCCGGACCTGCGATACATTCTGGTCGGAGAAGGCCACGACGAGCCGCGCCTGCGCGCGCTCGCCGAAGCGATGGGCGTTACCCCGCGAGTGGGATTCGTCGGCCCAATGCGCGACGACGAGCTTCCGGAAGCCTACGCGACCTCTACGCTGTACCTCGGCGCCTCCAGGATCGACAACGAAATAAATGTGGAAGGGTTCGGGATCTCCTTTCTGGAAGCCGGCGCGTCAGGAGTGCCGTCCGTGGCGGGCGATTCAGGCGGGGTTCGCTCGGCGGTCCGCGATGGGGAGACGGGGATCGTGGTTCCTCCTACCGACGCCGACGCGATTACCGGCGCGATCCATTCACTGCTGCTCAATCCGGCGCGCCGCGCGCAAATGGGTCGGGCTGCTCGTCACGCAGTCGAGACTCATTACAACTGGGCTCGTGTCGCGCGTGACACGCGCGAGTTCACTTACACTGTCGTTCGCACGCGCGGGGCAGGGACCCAATGAGTGCGGCTGCCGGCGCCGGAAGGAAAAATGGCAGGAAACAGCCGGGGCCGACGCTGGCGCACCGCGCCCAGTTTTACGCGATGCGCGGGACGATCGAGGCATTGCGGGCACTGAGCTGGGACCGCGGGGTCGCCATTGGCGCGAAGCTCGGCGAGCTCGGGTACCGCCCGCTCGGGATTCGCAAGCGAGTGGTCGAGCGGCAGATCGCGGCCGCATTTCCCGAGCTGTCGCCGAAGGAAGTGATCGATCTCGCGAGGGAATCGTATCGACATCTCGGACGCTCCTCGATCGAGGCCGCGCTGCTCGGATCCATCGGCCGGCAGCGGCTAATCAGCCTCGTTGAGACCGTGGACGGATGGGAGATGCTCGAGGAAGCCCTGGCGCCCGGCAAAGGAGTAGTGCTCGTTACCGGCCACATCGGGAACTGGGAGCTCGGGGGAGCCTACATTGCGGCACGAGGGGTACCGCTGGATGCGATCGGGCGGGGAATGGCCAACCCGCTCTTCGATGCTTATCTCACGCGAACGCGCGAACAGATGGGGATGACGGTGGTGCACGATTCGGAAGCCGTCCGTCGTACTCCCCGCTCGCTGCGCGCCGGCCGTGCCGTTGGCTTCCTGGCCGACCAGGGGGTGCTCGGGCTCGCGTCGACCTTCGTTCCGTTCTTCGGCCGGCCGGCGAAGACTCCGCGCGGCCCGGCGGTATTCGCCTTGCGTTTCGGGGTGCCCGTTCTGTTCGTGGTCGCCATACGGAAGCCGAACGGACGCTATAGACTTGTGATCGAGCGCGTCGAGATTACCCGCACCGGCGACAAGGACAGGGACGTCGATGCGATCGTCGCGCGCTACACGGAGCTGCTCGAAAAGTGGGTGCGGGCAGAACCGTCGCAGTATTTCTGGCAGCACCGCCGATGGAAGCGTCAGCCTCCGGATACACCCCCCGAGCTGCGAGATCCATCGGCGTGAGCAGTTCAAAAGGAGATAGATGATGCTCGATCCCGCCCAGCGAAAAAGGTTTTTGCGCGACAATCGCGCTCGAATCGGGATCGTCATCGTGGTGATAATGAGTCTGGCCGCACTTCTCGCTCCGCTCATCGCGCGCCAGAGTCCCATCGCCATCGACCTCGTCCATTTGCTCGAGAAGCCATCCGCCGATCACTGGCTTGGCACCGACATTCAGGGCCGGGATGTGTGGTCCCGGCTCGTGTATGGCGCGCGCGTCTCACTCACGGTGGGATTGATCTCACAGGGCATCGCGCTTCTCCTTGGCGTTTCTCTCGGACTTCTCGCCGGATTCTATGGAAGATGGGTCGACGAGCTCGTGATGAGACTCGCGGATGTCACTCTGGCGTTCCCGACGCTTCTGCTTCTAATCGCGATGGTCGCCGCGCTCGAGCCATCGATGGGCGTCGTGTATGCGACGATTGGGATCGTCGGCTGGGCCGGGATGGCCCGGCTCGTCCGCGGCCAGGTACTCGTCGTTCGCCAGCTGGAGTACATCCAGGCGATTCGGGCCCTCGGCGCGGGCGACATACGCATCATGCTCCAGCACGTTCTGCCCAACGTGATCGCGCCTGTGGTGATTGCCGCGACACTCGGAGTCGCGGGCGCGATCATGGCTGAGGCTGCGCTGTCTTTCCTCGGGCTTGGCGTACCCCCTCCGGCGCCGAGTTGGGGATCGATGATTGCAGACGGCCGGGATCTCGACCAACTTCGACGCGCGCCGTGGACTTCGGTTTTCCCCGGAGTCGCGATCGGCGCCGCGGTGCTCGGCTTCAATCTGCTTGGCGATGCGCTGCGTGACGCGCTCGATCCCCGTCAGCACTACCGGGCGGTAAAGGATGCCTGATCGTTATTGAGCGAGTACAAGCGAAGCCTCTTCGACAAGTTCGGCCCGGACGCCGCCGATCTCTACAAGATCGGCAGCTGGATGATCGTTCCGGTGGTGGCTGGCGCGTCTGTCGGCGGGGCGCTGGCGGTAAGAGCCGGAATTGTCGGCGGTGCGCTCGTACTAGCGGTGCTGACAGGGGCTGTTCTTGGCGTCGCCGGGACGGCGCTCTTCGTGCTTTCGGTTTCGCGCGGTGCGGGCGCGGCGTTCGGCTCATTCATCCAGCCGAGCGGGAACCGCACTCCGTACGAGCGGCAATTCTCCTATGAGGATTCCCTGGTGATGCGCGGCGACGTCGCCGGTGCGCTCGCATCCTACGAGCGCATCATCGCCGAGGCCCCTGATGAAGCGCAGCCACGGCTCCGCGCCGCCGAGGTGTGCCTCAAAGCGAAGCTGAACGAGAAAGCCGAAGCGCTGTTCCGGGCGGTGCAGCGATTGCCGCGCGTAACGCTCGGGGATGATGTCTACGCTTCGCATCGCCTCGTCGACCTGTACCGCGCGTGGCCCGGCAGAGAAACGAAGGCGTTGCGCGAGCTCCGGCGACTGATCGATACATATCCGAACACCGATGTTGCCTCACACGCCCGCGATGGTCTCGTTTCACTGAAACGTCAGCTCGGAATCACCGAGTGACGGCTCGACTCGGCGTTGCCGGCACGTCTTGCCGCGCCGGGTTCCACTACCTCCACGGAGGATGATCATGCTGCTTCAGACTACGTTTCAAACCGTTCCGGCCCAGAGCCAGCCGGTTCAGACAGTCCCGGTAGAGATCGAGGATGAATCATTCGCCAACACCATCGGTGACTCGCTGCGCGAGTCTCTCGAACTGGTCCTGGGAGCGATCCCACGAATCCTTGGCTTCATCGTCATCGTCGCGATCGGATGGTTCGTGTCATCGCTGCTTGCGCGCGCGGTACTGGGCCTGCTCCGGGCGATCCGCTTCGACGAGCTGATGCAGAGGTCGGGGCTCGGTGATTTCCTCGCGAAGATGGGAACGGGAACCGACCCGGCGCAAATGGTCGCCATTCTCGTGAAATGGCTCATTCGCATCGTGGTGCTGCTCGTCGCATTCGATGTGCTCGGCCTGCCGGCGGTCTCCGAAGTGATGAGACAGTTCCTGTTGTGGCTGCCGAATCTGGTCGTCGCCATGGTGATCCTTTTCATCGGCGGAATTGCCGCGCGCGCGCTGGGCAACATTGTGCGTGGCGCGACGGCGGAAGGCGGCTTCAGGAACCCGGAGACGCTGTCGAACGTGGCGAGGACGGCGGTGTGGGCGTTCGCGATCGTGATCGCCGTGAATCAGCTCGGGATCGCGTCGAATCTGATCAACACGTTGTTCACCGGATTCGTCGGAGCGCTTGCGTTGGCGGCGGGGTTGTCGTTCGGGCTCGGCGGACGCGACCTTGCTCAGCGCTCGCTCGATAACTGGTACCAGCAGGCCCAGGACGCAAAGCCGAGGCGACGCGCCGCGCGCGAAGAGTAACTGCTCTGCGAGTAAGGAATGGCCCCCGAGCGATCGGGGGCCATTTTCTTCAGGGTCGGTTGACTGGTGCATCCTGGCAACGATGTCGGACTTCAGGCGGCTGCACGTTTGGCAA
>DASTTD010000251.1:0-3742 GCA_035760325.1 Gemmatimonadaceae bacterium | reverse complement strand
CGCCATTCTCCGCAACACGGAAAAGGCGTAGCCGCGGATGAAAAGCTCCTCGAAGAACGCGGCGGGCAGCAACACTGCCGTCGCGCGACCCGCAGTGCCCCACCAGCTCCCGTCCGGCGCGGTGACGATTTGCAGTTGTTGCACGGCGAGCAGTAACAGGGAAGCGACGCCGATTGCAACGGCGCCGTACGCCGCTCCCTTCAGCAGAATTGGCGGTGCCGCCGCGCGGGCATCGAGCCCGATGGTTGCCCACGGAAGCTTTTCCACCCGGCGCAGCATCACATAAGTCGCGCCGAGAGTCGAGGCCAGAGTCACCCACTGCATGAGGGGGCCGCTCGAATCGAGCGCGGCTTCGCCGAGCGCTGCCGCTCCCGCCGCCCCGAGGACCGCAAGAAAGATGAAGGCGAGCAGATAAAAGCCGATGATCAGACCGAACGGCCTCATCGACCGCCTGAACCGCGATTGCGGTTGTGCGGGCGGCGGGGTGGTCAATCCGGGATCAGCCAGCGCGTTCTACGCTCAACGCCACGGCATCGCCCCCGCCGAGACAAAGAGTCGCCAGACCTTTTTTCGCGCCCCGGCTCTTCATTGCGTAGAGCAGTGTCGTCAGCACGCGGGCGCCGCTCGCGCCGATCGGATGTCCGAGCGCGATCGCGCCTCCATTGACGTTGACCTTGTTCCAATCCCAGGCGAGCTCCGCTCCGTTGGCGAGCGCTTGCGATGCGAAAGCTTCATTCGCCTCGATGAGATCGTAATCGCCGATCTTCGCTCCGGATTTCTTCATGAGATTTCTCACGGCAAGGATCGGGGCGAAGAAAAGATCCCGTGGCTCCGTCGCGCCGGTTGCGTAGCCGGTAATCCGGCCAAGAACCTCGAGTCCGTGCGATTCGGCGAACTCCTCCGACACGACGACGAGCGCCGCCGCGCCATCGTTGAGGCTCGATGCGTTACCTGCCGTCACGCTGAGGTCTGGCGCGTTCGCGTCCTTGCCCGGAAAAGCGGGACGCAGCTTCGCCAGTCCGTCGAGAGTGGTATCCTTGCGCGGGCCTTCGTCGGTGTCGACGACCGTCGTTCCTTTTTTTCCGGCCAGCTCCACCGGGGCAATCTCTTGCCTGAATCGTCCTTGCTCGATCGCCTCGACCGCCTTCCGGTGCGACGCTGCGGCGAACTCATCCTGCTGCTGGCGCGTGACTCTCGCCTTCCTGGCCGTGTACTCCGCGTGGCCGCCCATGTGCACATCGCACGACGAGCACCAGAGGCCGTCCTTGATCATGCCGTCCACCATCCTCTGGTCGGTCAGCTTGACGCCGTTGCGCATGCCGTAGACATAGTACGGCGCGTTGGACATCGACTCCTGGCCGCCGGCGACGATCACCTCGGCATCCCCAGCCTTGATTGCCTGCGAGGCGAGCATCACGGCCTTCAGTCCGGATCCGCAGACCTTGTTGACGGTGAGAGCGGAGACTGTCGGAGGGATGCCTGCCTTGAGGGCCGCCTGCCGGGCGGGCGCCTGTCCCGATCCGCCCTGAATGACGTGGCCCATGATCACTTCCTGCACGTCCTCGGGCGCGACGCCGGAGCGCTTCAGCGCTTCGCGGATCGCGATCGCGCCCAGCTCCGGAGCGCTCAGTGAGGAGAGCGACCCGAGAAATTTTCCGATCGGTGTGCGTGCCGCTCCGACTATGACTGGAGTGCGTGCCTTGTCTGACATTTCCGGAATTAGTGCGGGGTCCTGCCTGAGGCTGGCAAGTTAACGGGTAGCCGAATCCCGCAGAAGCGTGGCCGCGTAGAGTAGCGTGTATATTCTCTGACGTAGCGTGATGCCACTCCAGCGGAGGCCGTAACAATGCCCTGCCTGTTCTCGCTCCTCGCGCTCGCGGCGCCGCGACTCGTCGCTGTCCTGCTGTGGTTCTTCACCAACTGGTTTCGCGGCGTTTTCGACAACACCCTCTGGCCGATCCTCGGCTTTGTGTTTCTCCCGACTACCCTTCTCTGGTATTCGGCGGTACACAACTGGTTTGGAGGGCGCTGGACCATCGGGCCAATCGTCGGTCTGGTCATCGCCCTGGTGATAGACCTCTTTCCCGCCAGCGGGCGTCGGGTGGGCGGGAAGCGCTGATCTGGCGGGTGTAGCGCGACCGAAACACCCACCCGTGACTCTCACCCGTAACTCTCGCCTGGCCGTGTCGTCTTGTTGATAGCTCCGGGCTCGGATTGCCGTCCCGGCGAATCGACTTCAACGGAATCAGGTCCCAATGTCACGACACAAACCGGTCGCCCGCGGCATTCTCGGCGCCTTCGCCACCACGGCTCTGTTTGCGGGCTGCGGCGGTGGTCATCACCTCGCCGAGTATCCGTTCGCGAGCCGTACTCTCGCCGTAGTCTACATTGCGCCGCCACGCCCGGAGCTGCTCACCGGCTATTACGACGTGCGTAAATCCGAGAACGTGGTCGATGCAGTCGTGCGCACGGGCGGCGGCGTCGCCAGAGAGCGCGAGGCTCGTCGCGCCAGCGCGCGGCTCGACACCGCATCGACGCGTGTCGATATCCCCGCCCTGCTGGCCCAGCGCACGCTCGCCAGGGCGAGCAGGTATCTCGGAACGACGCCGGTCAGCGATGCCGAAGCCGCCGACTACATACTCGAAGTCCAGATGACGAGGTACGGCATCAACGCGCGTGACGAAAACGCCGCCTACCTGTTCACTTTCGCGGAAACGGTTCTTCTCGACCGCCGGACCGGACGCGAGATCTGGAACGTCAAGGTCCATGGCCGCGACCGGTTGACGCCGTTCGTCGCAGGATCGAGTCCGATTCCCGGCTCGGTGATAACTGCGGCAACGCTTGGCTCGGTCACCGTCGCGGACTTCAAGGATGCGCTGAATCAGCTGGCGGAGTCCTCGTCGAGCGTCGTGACCAACGAGCTCAGAGCGGCGCTGAGAGACGCGCGCAACGACTGAGCGGAGCTGCACCCCGCACGGAAAAAAAATGCGTCGCGTCAATCCCACCGTCCATGCAGGGTGGGCATCACTCGGTCACGCAGGGCGTGGAGTGGGTGAACCGGGTCGTGCTGGGCGACGACCAAAACGAGCTTACCTATCTCGCGAAGCGGGGTTGCTGAGCGTCAGCGCGCTTCCCGTCCGAGCCGATCGTTGGATTCGCGATACCCCGAGGGGATACCGACATCGAGGAAGTCGCCCTGAATCCGGCATCCCGTCAAGCGCCCGCGGTCGAGAAGCAGGCGCATCACGGGAATGTCGTCGAGCTCCTCACCCTTGGACAGCTCTGCTTCGACTTCATCGATCGCCGCGAAAACCTCCGACATGAAAACACAGCGGCCGACGCCGGTGAATCCCGACGCCGCTCCGCGCAAATCGAACGTTTTCCCCCGGTCCCCCTTCGCCGGGACTGCGTCGATCCTGAATTCGTCTCCGCGGAGCGTTCCGAACGAGAGCTTTGGTGACGGGATGCAAAATGCCGGCGGTCATCGACGCCGGCAATTGCACATCCTACGCCTCCCGCAGCCGGGACGACTACGCTTCCCGCGCAAACCTCGAAGGCTGCATCGGAAACATGGGGAGAGCTCCGTTCGCCGCGATGAGGCCGCGGTACGCGGCGCCGACCGGCCTGATCCTGCGCTCGAGATCGTAAAGCCCGACCGGGTAGACCTCGTTCCGCTCTTCTCTGAGTGCGTTCTGCCAGTCGATCTGATCCGTCAGCGAGAACCACGTGAAGCCGACGACGG